>CAYWNR010000666.1:0-2037 GCA_964459705.1 uncultured Gemmatimonadaceae bacterium
CGAGCGTCCCCGATCCCGGCACGTTCACCTTGAGCTGCATGTCGAATCCGGGAACCACGTTCGCCCAGCGATAGGACAGCGTCGTACCCTCGACGCGATACTGGAACTCCGGAATCATCGTGGTCGTGAGGTACTGCGCGAACACCTTACTCAGGTCCACGCCGGCCTGTGTGCTGATGTAGTCCTCGACCTGCTTGCCGGTCACCGTCTGGTGCCGGAACGTCTCGTTCAACCCGCGCAGAATCCCGCGCCACTTGGCGTCGTCGTCCACGATCTGGCGGATCGTGTGCAGCATGTTGCCGCCCTTGGGATACATGTCGCCGGATCCCTCGGCGTTGACGCCGTAGGCGGGGATGATGGGGCGGTCGTTCCGGATTCCGTGGCGCGCGCCGATCATGTACGCGGCACCGGCGCTCTTGCCGAGCAGGCACTCGGTGTAGATCCCCTCCGCGTAGTTGGCGAACGATTCGTGGATCCACATGTCCGCCTGGTCCTGCATCGTGATGTTGTTACCCCACCACTCGTGCGCGCTCTCGTGGACGATGATGAAATCCCACTGGAGGCCGAGGCCGGTAAAGGACAGGTCGCGCCCCAGGTATCCGTTCAGGTAGTGGTTCCCGTAGGCGATGCCGCTCTGGTGCTCCATCCCGAGATGCGGCGCCTCGATCAGCTTGTAGCCGTCGGCGTACCAGGGATACGGACCGAACCAATGCTCGAAGCAGCCCATCATGGACGTGGCCTGACGGAACTGTCGCCGGGCGGCGTTCAGGTGGTAGGCCAGCGGCCAGTAGTCGAGCGTGAGCTGGCCGCCCTCACCTTGGACCGTGTCCGCAAAGTGGGCGTAGCGGCCGGCGTTGACCTCGACGTTGTAGTTGTTGATCGGCTCCGTCACGAACCACTCGTAGGTGGTCGTACCGTCGCCGTTGGGCGTCTTGCTCCGAAGCCGGCCGTTCGACACGTCTATCAGGGGATCCGGCACGGTGATCGCAATGCGCTGACTGTCGGGCTCGTCGGCGAGGTAGTCCTTGTTGGGCCACCAGACGCTGGCGCCGAGGCCTTCGTTGGACGTGGCGATCCAGGTGTTGCGAAGGCTGTCGGTAGCCCAGGTGAAGCCGCCGTCCCAGGGTGGACGCACGGCCACGCGAGGGTGTCCATGGTAGTAGACCGTGACCGTGTAGCGGTCGCCCACGCGCTGCCGGCCGCGCGGCTTTACGAGGAACACGTTGCCGTCGCGCCGGTAGGAGAGCTTCCGGCCGTCCTGCACCATGCTATCCACGTCCAGCGGGACTTGGAGGTCGATCTGCATGTCGCGCGCGGGTTGGAGCACGCGGTACGTGATGCCGTTGTCGCCCGCGATGCTGCTGTCCGCCGGGTTTACCCGGACGTGCAGGTCGTAGAACACCGCGTCCCACCACGCGCGCTCGGGCGTGTTGGACCCGCGCAGGCTGTCGGCGCGCGTGTAGCGCTCGGCGTTCTGCGCGGTTGCCTGGGCGAGCGGGCTGAGGGCCAGAACGAGAAACACGATGGGTCGCATAGGGATCATGATGACGGGTGGAAATTGGTGAGGCGCTCGCGGTGGGCGGACGCGCGGTCACGGCCTGCGCGCACGTTCATGCGAGCAGCGTAGTGGGCGCGTCGCGCGGCGGCAAGAGCGGGGGGCACCCGCTCGCGCGAGTCAGATGCCACGCTCCAGGCATTCTTTCAAGCGGACCAAATCCTGCGGCACACTCTGACGGGACGCGCGCCGCGCCAACAGCGCGAACAGCTTGCCGACGCCGCGACCCTCGATCCCCAGCGACAGGATGACGCGCGACCGTGCTCCGTCGTCGATCGGATGAATCGCAATCGACAAGTTCGGCCGAACATTTCCGTGCACGCCGATGGCGACCATGCGGTGCGGTGGGTCGTACTCGAGCACCTCCGAGATGAACTCGCGCGTGCCACCGGGCACGCGGCGGGTCTCGATGTTCCGCGTCCCCACGCGGGTCGGGCCGCCGGGCTCCTGCCGGGACGCAACGATCGCGTCTTGCCATTCCC
>CAYWNR010000667.1:0-2032 GCA_964459705.1 uncultured Gemmatimonadaceae bacterium
CCTCGACCGCTCGCTCTTCACCGCCGACGGCAACTTCTACTTCAGCGATCAGGCCGTCGAGGACTTCGCGTCCGGCCTCAAGCCGCTCGGCGCGCCGACGGAGTTCTTCCAGACCTCACAGGGACTGCGCGGCGGGATGGTGCTGCGCCGCTTCCGCGCGACGTTCGCGAACGGCCGCGCGCTCAGGGTGTGGACCTTCCAGATGCCGGATGGGAAGCTGGAGCAGTATCAGGTGGCTGTGTCGAACTAGGCGACCGCGCGGGCCGCCCTATCGGGCGGCACGTCCGGCATTCCGCATCCCGTCAAGCGACGGCCACTGCGCGAGGCGAGGCGACCCAGCAGGTGGGCCAAGCGAAGACGCTCGTTCGGCCGCACAGCGCCCTGGCGGCATCTATATCGAGGACTGCCAATCGAGGAAACCGGGCAGTCCGGCAAACGCGCGTGAGCCCAACAACAGATCGAACCGCATACGGGCGGCGGTGCCCTGATAGGCGGTGGGGTCAGCCCGATGCGTGTAGCTGTAGTGCGCGATCACCTGCAACAGATAGATCATGTAGCAGTCGGCGACCCGCTCGCCGGGGCCTTGAGTGGTGCCCGCGTGGCCGGTGCTGAGAAATGCTCGCCCATTCGCGCCTTGTCCGCTGACATGACCGGCTACGTCATAGCGCCAATCGACATGATGGCCGAATTCATGGAGGAGTGTGACGTTGTACTCGCGATTGTACGTCTCTCGCAGGCTGGCGTGACTCAAGCGAATCGTACCCGTGTTCCTGTCGCTTCCGCCTCCACGGGCGGGAGCCTGGTCGCGCCCGCGCAGCTCGACACACCGAACGACAGACCGATGGGCTATCGGAATCAGCGCGGTGGTCCGTTCCAAGACCATCCAATGCTGGGGATCGGGACGATCCGAGGAAGTGTCCAGCCACAAGCAGTCGATACCTGAACTCAGAGGTCTCTGTTGCCAGCTCATCGTCGTAGGCTCCTTGACTGGGGCGGACGCGCCGCACCGGCGCATCGGACGGCGATATTCGCGTGCTTGCAGCTCAGATCGGCTGACGCACCAGTGCTTCCGCTGGGGGTGCGGCCTTTCGGCAACAATGGACATCAAACGTCCTACCATCGACACTACAACGTGGCCGAGCGGGCCGCCAGCGTACCAAGTGCCGCGACGACGCGATCGCGAACCCCCGTCAACCGCTTGTCACGGGAGACAAGCGCGCGGCCTGTCCAATGCTCGCCCGGCCACCGGCAGCGTCACGCGAAACTCCGTCCGCCCGGGCTCGGTCGTCACGGCGATGAACCCCTCATGCCGGCTCACGAGCCGCTGGGCGATGTCCAGCCCGAGCCCCGTGCCCGACCCGACGGGCTTGGTGGTGAAGAAAGGGTCAAAGATCCGGTTCTTTACGTCCGGCGGAATGCCCGGTCCGTCATCGATCACTCGGACCACGACCGATTCCCCATCACGCGTCGCAATGACGGTCACCCGGCCCCCTTGCTCCACGGCGTCGAGCGCGTTGTCGATCAGGTTGGCCCACACCTGGTTCAGCTCGCCGCCGAAGGCGTTCAGGCGTGGGAGATCGGCCGCCACGTCCAGCTCCACCGTCCCGCCTCTATCTCGCGCCTTGGCCGCCAGCATCGTCAGCGTGTCCGTGAGTCCCTTCCCCACGTCCACGGGCTCCGGCGCCGACGCGTGATCCATGTAGGTGAAGGCCTTCACCGCGCTCACCAGCTCGTGGACGCGCGAGGTCGCCTGTTCGATCTCCCGCGCCAGCTGCCGCACCGTGCACGCGGGTCCCATCCAGCGAAGCGCCGCGGCGAGCTTGTCGGCGGACAGGGCGCCGGCCAGCTCGGTGAGCGTCTCGAGCGTCAGGTCGGTGTCGGTGAGCGGCGCCGAGAGCGACGCATCGACAGCGTGATCCATCAGCCAGTCGGCGATCTCCTCCTCACGGTCGGCCCGCTTCAGCGGCGAGAGGTTGCTGGCGGCGGGCGTAGCCAGGCAGATGGTCCGCACCCGTTCGAGCAGCGCCTGCTC
>CAYWNR010000668.1:0-2025 GCA_964459705.1 uncultured Gemmatimonadaceae bacterium
CACGATGACCATGGCGATGCAGCGCGCCAGGCCGATCAGGATGAGCCCGACCATGTACTCCGGCTTGTCACGTAGGAAGAGCACGGCGAGGCCGAACATCAGGAGTGGGCCGACGATCCAGTTCTGGACGAGCGACAGCCCGAGCACCCGGAAGTTGCGGAAGACGGGCCCCATCTCCTCATACCGCACCTTGGCGAGCGGTGGGTACATCATGAGGATCAGCCCGATGGCGATCGGGATGGAGGTGGTACCCACGCTCGCCCTGTTGAGCATCGGGACGATGCTGGGGAAGACGTAGCCCATCCCCACGCCGACGGCCATCGCCGTGAAGATCCAGACCGTGAGGTAGCGATCCAGGAAGGAGAGGCGCCGTGCGGGACTCGTGGAACCCACGTCAGCCATGGAGCCTCCCTCCGCGGACTCGTTGCTCATCGCTCATCGAGAACCTCCGGCCAGGCGCGCTTGGGAGGTGTCGGGAGGCCCTCACCGTGCCCCTCCACGAAACGCCGGGTGTATACGTATAACCGAATACATGAGTGCAATCAAGCGCTGGCCATGCGGCCGAGGGTGATCGTGGCCCATCGCGTTACCTCGAGTACCCGGAGCAGGGGATGCACACGGGCTTGCCGTCCTTGAGGTGCACGTACCGCTCGAAGACGTACTCGCCGCAGATCGAACAGAGCGATTTGTTGAACGAACCCTTGGGCGGCGCGCAGCGGAAGTCCGGCCGCTCCGCGACCGCGAAGACGGCCTCGTCGGGCTGCGCGAGCGTCCAGTCGATCACTTCCCGTGTCACGGCGGCAGGGATGGCCGACGGCTCGATCCCCCGCTTGCGATAGGCGAAGAACTCGAACTTGCCGAACCCATCGAGGAACGGAGCCCTGAGTGCGTAGCGGACCGCGGTCTTCTCGGGACACCAGAAGGTCGCGGCGAGCTTGCCCCAGAAGGTCTTCTCGATCAGCGTCTTGCCGAACGTGGCACCCGTCGCGACCTGGATGCCGTCCATCAAGCAGGTCTGCGGATGGCCCTCGCCCAGCTCGGCGACGACGTGCAAGCGGTGATCCGGTTCCCGATCGACGCCCAGGTGCTCCAGGGCCAACAGGCCCATGCGGTAGCCGAGCGGCATGAACGGGCAGCGGTGTCCGTGAAACGTGAACGCCCAGTCTGGCGGGGTGGGACGAGACGGTGCTGATGACATCGGTGTCGCTCCTTGGTCGTGGTGGACGCGGGTCGGCGACCACCGGCCTGCGCCTCAATTATCCTATATTTCGGGATATGACGAAATATTCATCCGGCCCCGGCCGCCGGCCGTGTTATATTTCGTAAAGTAACGAAATGACGCAACGACCCGGAGGGCCCATGGCGCCGCCGCTCAAAGTCGGCCGCGAACAGGCGCCCGCCGAAGGGGAGGCGGGAGGATGACCATGATGGTGGAGGATCCGCCGCTCGATCGCGCCGTCCAGGCCGCCAAGGCCGTCGCCCACCCGGCGCGGCTGCGCCTGCTCGCCATGCTGCGCGACGGCCCGCTCTGCGTCTGCCAGATGACCGCCGTGCTGAGGCTCGCGACCTCCACGGTGTCGGGCCACCTGCTCGAGCTCAAGCGCGGCGGCCTCGTGGCCGAGGAGAAGCGCGGCAAGTGGGTCGAGTACCACCTGCGCGCCGGCGGGCCGTTCGCCCGTCTGCTGGACGAAGCGCTGGCGCTCGTGGCGGACGACCCGGTCGCCGCCGCCGACCGCGACGCGGTGCGCGGCGTGACGGCCGTCCCCGTCGAGGTCTTCTGCCGCACGGGCCTCGACGTCGACAGAGCACAGAAGCGCGCCGGGCGCGCGCGGGCCCGCACGCGCGGCGGAAAGGGCCGGAGACGATGATCTCCACGACGTCGAAGCGTTCTACGGCCCCGGCTCGGGCGCGGCGCACACCTGAAGGTGTGCGCTACGGGGATAAGGTGTGCGCTACGCGGATCAGGAGCAGCTACGCGGATCAGGAGCAGCTACGCGGATCAGGAGCAGCTACGCGGATCAGGAG
>CAYWNR010000669.1:0-2025 GCA_964459705.1 uncultured Gemmatimonadaceae bacterium
AAATGGAATGGTACGAAGATCTGATGGCGGGCCACCCGATCCGAGATCCGCACCGCGATCAGCATCGAGTTGCGCCGACTGGTGATCTTGACCAGGTCCCCATCGGTGACCCCCAGCTCCAGGGCGTCGTCCGGGTGGACCTCCACGATCGCGCACGGCTCGCGGGCGTCCAGGCCCTGCGAACGCCGCGTCATCGTTCCGGTATGCCAGTGATAGAGCTGGCGACCCGTGTTCATCACGAACGGGAACTCGGCGTCGGGCAGCTCGCCCGGGTCGGCATACTCCACCGCGTGGAAAAGGGCGCGACCATCGGCTGTCGGGAAACGGTCGCCAAACAGGAACGGCGTCCCTCCGTGGTCGAGATCGGGGACCGGGTACTGAAGCCCGCCGCCACGCAGCCGGTCGTAGGTGACGCCGGCCCACGATGGCGCCACCCGGCTGATCTCGGCCATCACGTCGGCCGGTGTTTGGAACGACGTCGTCAAGCCGACGCGATTCGAGAGGTCAACGAGAATCTCCCAGTCCGGACGGGCCGTGCCCGGCGCCCCGATGGCCTGCTCGGCAAGTTGGATCCGCCGCTCCGTATTCACGAACGTACCCGTCTTTTCCGCGAAGGACGCGCCGGGAAGCACGACATCCGCGTAGCGAGCCGTTTCGGTGAGGAAGAGGTCCTGCACCGTCAAGAAATCGACCGACCGGAACCAGGTTTCGGCGTGCGCGATGTCTGGATCGGAGATGATGGGATTCTCGCCCATGATGTAGAGCGCCCGCACGGGCGATCCGTCCCGCGCCATTTCCGTCACCTTGAGACCGGGTTCGAGCGACAGGCGGTTCGAATCGACTCCCCACGCCCGCGCGAACTTCTCGCGATGCCGGGGGTCGCTGACCGCCTGATAGTCCGGGTACACGAAGGGAATCGCGCCCATGTCGGAGGCGCCCTGCACGTTGTTTTGGCCGCGCACGGGGAGCATGGCGGCTCCCCACCGGCCGATCATCCCCGTCGCGAGGATCAAGTTGAGGAGCGACGTGACCATGTCGTGGCCGGTGAGGTGCTGCGTTAGGCCCATGGCCCAGAGCGTGGACGTGTTGGGACCGCGGGCGTATCGCTCCGCCGCCCGACGGATCAGGGCCCCGGAGATGCCGGTGATGGCCTCCGCGCGCTCGATCGTGTACGGTCGGACGGCGGCCCGGATGGCGTCGAAGCCCGTCGTGCGCGCCGCGATGAACGCGCGATCCTCGAGCCCCAAGGCGAGGATGTGCGCGAGCATGCCGTTGTACAGCGCGACGTCCGTCCCCGGCTGCATCTGCAGGTGGATGTCGGCGCGTGACGCGAGCTCAGTGCGCCGCGGGTCCGCGACGATCAGGGTGGCGCCACGCGCGTGCGCCCGCTTGATCGCGGCGCCGAACACGGGATGCGTTTCGGTCGTATTCGCGCCGGCGATGAAGATGACGTCGCACGCTTCCTCGATTTCCCGCATTGAGCCGGATGCGGCCGCCGTGTTGAGGGCATCCCCCATGGCCGACACGCTCGTGGAGTGACAGAGACGCGTGCAATGGTCCACGTTGTTCGTGCCGAAGGCGCCGCGGAACAGGCGCTGCAGCAGGTAGTTCTCTTCGTTGGTACACTTCGCGCTCTGGAACACCGCCATGGCGTCGGAGCCGTGGGTCGCGTGAATGCGCGTCAGCTCGTGCGACACCAGGCTCAGCGCCTCGTCCCACGTGGCCTCGCGGAACGGCCCGTACCACGACGCCGGCGTCGTGGCCCGGCCGCGGATGTCGGGCGCCACCCGTTCGAGGAGCGGCAGATCGCGGAGGCGTTTGCCCTGTGCCCGCGGAGGCCCGGCCGGCTTCGTCCGCGCGCCTTCCTCCGTGATCGTGTGCCACGGTCCGGCGCGACGCGCGGCGCCCGTCGGTCCGGTCCATTCCCAACGGCCATCGCGCCGCTCCCATCCCCGACGGATGAGGGGCGTCGTGAGGCGATCGCGATGCTGGGTGAAATCGTAGCCGAACCGGCCCTTGACGCAG
>CAYWNR010000670.1:0-2008 GCA_964459705.1 uncultured Gemmatimonadaceae bacterium
GGCGACCGTGCACCAGGCCGACGGTGGCCGGCGCGAGCGTCTTCTTCAGCTCCTCGGCCATGAGCGTCGCGGCCTTGAGATCGAGCTGCTCCGACTCGTCGATCACCGGATACACCACGTACGCCTGCCGCCCTCCCGCACAGGCCTCACGCAAGAACGCCCACACGCGCGCCCGTGACCGGCTCGATCGAACGCCCGTCTTCACGGGCGTCCGGCCCGGCGGCTTGTCCTTGAGCTCCGAGATGTCCAGATCGCCGTAGAGCGTGAGCGCGAGCGTGCGCGGGATGGGCGTGGCTGAGAGCAGGAGCACCTCCGGCGCCTCGCCCTTCTCGATCAGCGCCGCCCGCTGCTCGACCCCGAACCGATGCTGCTCGTCGATCACCACGAGCCCCAACCGATGAAACGCGGTCTTCTCTTCGATGAGCGCATGCGTCCCAACGATGATCGCGGACTCGCCGCTGGCAATGCGCTCGCGGACGCGCTGCTTTTCCCCGTTGGCCAGTCTCCCGATGAGCAGGTCTGGCACGAGGCCGAGCGGCGCCATCAGGCGCTGGAGCGTCGCGGCGTGCTGCTCCGCGAGCAGCTCGGTAGGCGCCATCAACACGGCCTGATAGTCGTTCTCCGCCGCGAGCAGCATGGCGAACAGCGCCACCACCGTCTTGCCCGCGCCCACGTCGCCCATCAGCAACCGATGCATGCGACGGGGCGAGGTCATGTCCGCGATCAGGTCGCGGATGGCCTGCTTCTGCCCGGCGGTCAACTCGAATGGCAAGTGCTCCTTGAGCGCCGTGGTCAAGGTGCGCTTCGGCTCGAACTCGGCGCCGCGCCGGGCGTGCGTCGCCAGGTGCCGAGCCCGCGCCACGACGAGCTGGAGGTCGAACAGCTCGTCGAAGGCGAGGCGGCGCCGGCCGGACTCGGCGGTCTCGGCGGTGCCGGCGGTCCCGGCGGACCCGGCGGACCCGGCGGACCCGGCGGACCCGGCGGACCCGGCGGACCCAGATGGTACCACCGGGGAGGGACGGTGCAGCTGCTCCAAGGCATCGCGCAACGGGAGCACCCCCGCAGTCGAGCGCGTCGCGTGTGGGAGTACGTCGTCGACGCTCGCGAGCATCGCGTCCAGGTTCTCGGCGAGGATGCGTCGTACGACACGGTGGCTCAGCCCTTCGGTGGCCGGGTAGACGGGGATCACCACCCCGCTGGCGACCCCCGGGTCCGCCGCGTCCGCCGCGTCCGCCGCGTCCGCCGCTTCTTCTAACACGATCTGCTCCCGCGGCACGACCTGCCGCCCGTGGAAGTACTTCACCGGACCGGTAACGAGGAGCAGTTGGCCGCGAGTGATCGTGCGCTCGAGAAAGGCCTGTCCTGGCCAGGCGCATTCGACCACGCCGGATGCGTCTTTGAGAATCGCCCGAAAGATTCGCAGGCGGCGCCGCGTCGGGAGCACACCCGTCGACACGACTCGGCCGACGACGGTGACCTCCTGACCGACCACGAGCTTGGCGATCGGCGTCACCGACGTCGCGTCCACGTAGCGATGCGGGGTGTGGTACAGCAGGTCTTCCACCGTCCGGACTCCGATGCGCGCGAAGGCCTCGGCGCGCCGCGGGCCGACACCGCGGAGGAACTGCACCGGCGTATCGTGGGTGAGTGTCATCCCTCGGCGAGCAGCTGCTCCGCGTACCGCACCGGATCGAACGGCTCGAGATCGTCGAGTCCTTCGCCCACGCCGACGAACCGGATCGGCACGCCCAGCTCGCGCCGGATGGTCACGGCCGCCCCGCCCTTGGCCGTTCCATCGAGCTTGGTCACGATGAGTCCGGTGACGGGAACCGCCTGCGTGAACGCCCTGCCCTGCTGAATGGCGTTCTGGCCCACGGTCCCGTCGAGCACGAGGAGGCTCTCGTGCGGGGCCCCGGGGCGCTTGCGCCCCGCCACCCGCACGACCTTGCGCAACTCCTCCATGAGGTCGCCCTGCGTGTGGAGCCGGCCCGCCGTGTCGATCAGGACG
>CAYWNR010000671.1:0-2001 GCA_964459705.1 uncultured Gemmatimonadaceae bacterium
CCACCGGGTCCACCCCTCGTCCATGTTCGAGCCCCAGGGTTGGTACAGGCCGATCCGGGGCCGGGTGACGGGCGCGAGCCGCACGGATGGCGCGCCGCCCGCGTACACGTCCAATCCCCGCGCACCGGCAATCCGTTGCATCGCCGAGCGCGAGAGACCCGCGATCACCCATGTGCCCGCCGCGAACCGGTGTCGCTCCGGCCCGATGAACGATTGCGTGGCGCGCCGGACCCGCCCGCCGGCGCTCCACACGTCATTCACCGCGCCGAACCCGTCGTTGTAGACGGCGTCAATCAGGAACGTCCCGCCGCCGCCGTGGATGCCGCCCGCCGGCAGCGGCACCGTTTGCAGAACCTCCAGCGACGCCTCGAACGGCTTGTCCACGAAGGTGGTGGCCACACCCATCTGCATTCCCAACGACCACGCGGTCACGTCGTACGGCGGCGCCGGCGGTGACTGGGGCGTCGGGCGTACCTCCGGATACGTTTGCGCCTCGAGCATGTCTTTCGCGTACCGGCCGAACACCTGTGCCAACCGGATCACGAACGTGCCCGCGGGATACCGGTGCCCCGCCGTTGCGAACGGCGCGGTGGCCCGTTCCACGACGACGCCTTCCGCGGCCAGCGTTTGCAGCAGCTTGGCCACCGTGACCGGATCGGCCTGGTCCGCCGGGACGACGATGGCGTACGGCGTACCGGCCGCGCCCGCCGCTCCGTCCATCACTCTGCCGCGCTCGGCGCTGTCGGCGGCGACCGCGGCCGGCAACGGCTGGTACCCCCGCGCGCCGGGTGCGCGCGCCTGGCCCTTGAGGAACTGCGCGATGGTCTGGCGATTGACGTCGTAGATCTGCTCGATCAGCTGTCGTCGGGTATCGGCCGCCGCCACGAGCAGCGCGCGGCTGGCGATCAACTCGTAGTCCACGATATCCCTGAGCGTCCAGTGCCCGCCGAGCCACGGCCGTGGATAGACCGTCCGCGGTTCTGCGTCACGCGGCGCCGGCAACGTATCGCCAACGCGACCCTGTCCGAAGCCCCGGCCGCCGGCCGCCGGCCCCGACGGCCGCTCGCCGAGGCGCACCGTGTGCTGATCGGTGGGCGACGCGATGCGCACGCTCGCCATCTCGGTGAGCATGCCCACCTGGTTGTGCCACCACCCGGTCCAGGCCATCGCGCCCGGCCAGTAGTTGGTGTAGGTCGAGTTGTAGATGATGCCGACCTTGCCCGCGTCCTCCAACGCCGCCGCCTGCGCCTGTCCGAAAATGCCGTTCCAGCGATACACCAGGGGATGCACGTTGAGATTGACGGGGTCGGTGGCGGGCATCACGAAAATCCGTGGCCCGGTCGAGCCCATCTGGTGCTCGTCCAGCCACACCGATGGAAACCAGTCCTCGTAGAGCACCCGGGCGATGGTCTGTGACTCGACCTGGGTCAGCATGTACAGGTCGCGGTTGTCGTCGTGCCCCGTGTAGTGGTGGTACAACCAGGGCGGCGCACTGCCCTCGTAGTCCGTCCCCACGTAATGCGTGTACCAGTCGGTCACCATCGCCTGACCGTCGGGGTTCTGACTCGGCACGAGCAGGAAGATCACGTTGTCGAGAATCTTCCGCGTCACCGGATCGTTGGCGGTGGCCAGCTCATACACCAGGTCGAGCGCCATCTGCGACGCGCCGATCTCCGTCGAGTGGATGTTGGCCGTGATCAACACCACCGCCTTCTGTTGATCGAGCAGCTCCTGCTTCTGCTCGGCCGTGTGGACCGTCGCGGGATCCTGCCCGGGCTTCGCGTCCTGGAAGTAGAGCCGCTGTTGGAGCGCGCGATAGCGGTCGAGATGGGCCATGGTCTCGGCGCTCGAGATTTCCAGCAACAGAAACGGCCGGTCGTCGGTCGTGCGTCCGACCTCGCGCGTGTTCACCCGATCGGACCGCTCGCCCACCATGCGGAAGTAGCTCACGATGCTATCCCACCCGACCAACTGGCGGTCGGCACCCATGACGTGCCCGAA
>CAYWNR010000672.1:0-1999 GCA_964459705.1 uncultured Gemmatimonadaceae bacterium
ATCGTCATCACGCCCTCGCACAATCCGCCGCATGACGGCGGCTTCAAGTACAACCCGCCGAATGGGGGGCCCGCGGGCACCGACGTGACCGGTTGGATCGAGGCGACGGCGAACGCCCTGCTCGAGGCTCGTCTCGCGGGCGTGAAGAGGATCCCCCACGCGCGGGCGCTGAGCGCCCCGACGACCCATCGGCACGACTACCTCCACGCCTACGTCGACGACCTCGGGAACGTGATCGATCTCGACGCCGTTCGCGGCGCGCAGATCAGCCTCGGCGTCGACCCGCTGGGCGGTGCCGGCGTTCACTACTGGGCGCACATCGCGGAGCGCTACGGTCTCGACCTGACCGTCGTCGACGAGAGGGTCGACCCCACGTTCGGGTTCATGACCGTGGACTGGGACGGCCAGATCCGGATGGATCCCTCGTCACCGTACGCGATGGCGCGACTGATCGGGATGAAGGACCGTTTCGATCTCTCGTTCGCCTGCGACACCGACCACGACCGGCACGGGATCGTCACCCGCAGTGCCGGACTCCTACCGCCCAATCACTTCCTCGCGGTCGCCGTTTCCCACCTCTTCCGGAATCGTCCGCGGTGGCCGCAGGGGGCGGCGGTGGGCAAGACCGTGGTGAGCAGCGCGATGATCGATCGCGTCACGGCGAAGCTGGGCCGGAAGCTCCACGAGGTGCCGGTGGGCTTCAAGTGGTTCGTCGACGGCCTGCTCGACGGCTCGCTGGGTTTCGGCGGAGAGGAGAGCGCGGGAGCGTCCTTCCTTCGCCTGGACGGCAGCGTCTGGACGACGGACAAGGATGCGTTCATCCCCTGCCTGCTCTCGGCCGAGATCACGGCACGGGCGGGACGCGACCCCGGAGAGATCTGCCACGAGCTCACGCGCGAGCTCGGTGAGCCCGTCTACGACCGCGTCGAGGCGCCGGCCACTCCGGAGCAGAAGAAGCTGCTGGCCCAGCTCTCACCCCAGCAGGTCGCGCTCACAGCGCTGGCGGGCGAACAGATCCAGGCCGTCCTCACCCGGGCGCCGGGCAACGGCGCCTCCATCGGCGGGTTGAAGGTCGTGGCCGAGAGCGGTTGGTTCGCGGCACGCCCCTCGGGAACCGAGGACATCTACAAGATCTACGCGGAGAGCTTCCGGGGAACGGATCACCTGCGCCGCATACTCGAAGAGGCGCAGGCGATCGTAGGCAGTGCCCTGACCGCGTCCCCTTCGCGGTCTCGAGTGGAGGACCCATGAGCGGGCACACCCGCGTCAGGCGGCGGCAGCGCCCGCGTGGTTTCAGCAGAATCAAGGGCACGTCGGGACCCGCGCAAAACGCCCCGCCCACTACCTTGCCGTCTCTCCGTCTCTCGATGGCGACGCGGATGTCCCCTCCGGGCGAGGGCGACCTTCTCACCCGAACGGCCTGGGTCCCTCGACGGGTCCAGGATCCGCTCGCTACGCCTCGGGCCGAAGAACGGGCGACGGCGGATGGACCGCGGCGGTCGGATCCTCCAGGTCTCGCCAGGTAGTCCTTCCGGACTAGGCAACAACTCAGTCGAATGAATGATGTCCCACGCCAAACGCTCCCGGTACATTTTCGAGTCAAAGCGAACCGGTTTTCACGCCCCTCGAGGCCCGCCGTGGCTCGGCGTCATCGACGAGCAGGTGACGCTCGACAGACGTGGACCGAACGGAGCAGGACCCATGAGGCCAAGCACGACGTTTGGGAGGTCGCCATGAACATCTCGCTGCCAGCACTGGTGCTTCTCATCGTGATCGCGGCGGTATGCGGTGCCATCGGGAAGGCCATCGCGGGTGGCGTCCGCGGCGGCCTGATCGTATCGATCGCTCTCGGTTTCATCGGGGCTCTGCTCGGGCCCTGGGTGGCACGGTCGCTCTCGCTCCCGGAGCCGTTCACGGTCACCATCAGCGGCCGTCAATTCCCCATTCTGTGGTCCATCATTGGGGCCGCCCTTTTCGTGGCGGTCATCCACCTGTTCTC
>CAYWNR010000673.1:0-1994 GCA_964459705.1 uncultured Gemmatimonadaceae bacterium
GCCGAGCGCCGCGACGTGTGCGGCGTCCTGCTCCAGCACGAAGGTGCGCTTCTGCGCGTCGTGCTTCTCCCCCGTCAGCAGGTGCAGCGTTACAGGCAGGTCCTGGAGCTCCCGCTCGGCCGTGCCGAAGGTATCGGATGTCAAGACGTGGATCTCAGCCCGTTGCGCGAGCTCGGTCAAACGACTCCTGACTTCGCTTCGAAGCTTCCCTGCGAGCGCGTGCGTGCCCGTGTAGTCCGTGACTACGGTCGTGATCTCGCGCAGGCCGAAACCAGGGATGTCAATGCGGATCATGAGACGAACCCATTCCAGGAGTACGGTACCCGGGGCCTTGCCGCAGGCGCCGGCCCCGGAAGTGCTGCGAGGTTTCGGCCGGCGTTACCGCCTCCCGAGCACCTGGTCCATCGCCGCGCGCACGGTTACCCGCGTTTCGTGCGCCCGCGCCGCCTGGAGAGTGGCGCGGCCCTCCGTGCCACCCACGCGGCCGAGCATCTGCACGGCGCTCACGGCGAACAGCGGGTCTCCGTCGCCGAGGTAGCGAGTCGCGACCGCCACGGCGTGCGACGTGTCGGGAAGCCGGCCCAGCAGGGTGAGCGCGGACTGGCGGGCACCGCGCGGCTCGACGGGCAACGTGAGCGCCTCGAGCGCGGCCGTCCCGGCGCTGTCGGGACGGAGGACCAGTCGGTCCGCCGCCGTCTCCCGCACGGTCAGCGATCCACCGTTCCGGACGCGATCCACCAACAGGGCCGTTCCTTCTGGTGCCAAGTTGGGATCGTACACGCCGAGGGCCGTGGCCTGGACGCCGAAACTCCGGTCGTGCCGGATCAGGTTCACGGCTTCGTCTTGCACCGCGGCCGCGCCCTCGAGCTGCGTCAGTGAGAGCATCGCCTGCTCACGCACTCCCTCGTCCGGGTCCGCCAGTCCCGCGCGCACCAGCGACCGGGACTCGGCGCTCGAGTCCCGAGCGAGCTGACGCAACGCCTCGGCGCGCATGTGCGGCGACTCGTCGTTCAGCGCGATGAACCGCCGTGCATCGCGCGCCACGTCGGCCGTGGACGCGTTCAGCTGCTCCAGCGCCCAGTACCGCGCCCGGAATTCCAGATCGTGCCGCGCCAACTCGGCCAGCTCCGCGGGCGTCTGGTCGGTAGTCACCGTCCCGAGCAGCCACCCGCCTTGGTCGAACCGGAAGGTGAGCGGCGCCTCCGGCAACGGGAGGACGAACCGCTGATTCTGCTCCGAGACGAAGATGTCGCGGCGCACCACCGAGTCGCGGGTGATGAGACGCACCGTGACCGGGAACCTGAACAGCGGATGCGTCGCATCGATGGGCTGGGTCTGTGAGACGGTCAGTGTGAGGGTGCTGGCCGAGGCGTCCCACGCCCGGGTGACGCGCACCCGCGGGTAGCCGATCCCGTAGGCCCACTGATCGAAGAACCAGTCGAGGTCACGACCCGAGGCGCGCTCCATCGCCACCGCGAAGTCGGCGGTCACGACCGGACGATAGGCGTTGTCGGTGAGGAAGCGGCGCATCCCAGCCCAGAACGTCGAATCGCCGAGCAGCCGCCGAAGCTGATGCGCCAGCTGGGCGCCTTTCGGGTAGACGTGCCCGCTGAAGAACAGCTGGATCGGGTCGCTCCCGGGCGCCGTCGTGCCGAAAACGAGAGGGCGCTCGACGTTCAGGTCGGCGTTCATCGCGTTGCGCTGCTGGTTGAGCCAGTTCCACTCAGCCGCCTCCCATCCGCGGCTGTGCTCCTCCTGGACCGACTCCATGTACGTGGTGAGCCCCTCGTTCAGCCACGCGTGCGCCCACGACGCGGTGGTCGTGAGGTCGCCGAACCACTGATGTGCCAGCTCGTGCGCGTTGAGACCCCGCCCGCTCGAACCCGGCTCGCCGCCGATTCCGTGCAGAGCGTGGTCGGTTTGCGTCGTGGCGGAGACATTCTCCATGCCGCCATACGTGAAGTCGGGGATGATCGCCTGGTCGTACTTCGCCC
>CAYWNR010000674.1:0-1988 GCA_964459705.1 uncultured Gemmatimonadaceae bacterium
AGGCGGACAACCCCGCCTCGTGGTACTACCTCGGTCGCGCCTACGCCATTCGCAAGGACCTCGCCGGTGCCGACTCCGCGTTCGCGCGCGCGCGCGCTCTCGCCCCGGGCTGCGCGGACGACGTGGCCAAGCACGAGCGCCGGCTGGCGTCGTTCGGACTCAATGACGCCCTGCGAGCGTGGGGAACCGACGTCCGGGATTCCGCGTTCATGTTCTTTCACCAGGCGCAGGCGCTCGACTCCGCGAACGCGGAGATCCCGTTGTACATGAGCATCATGTTCGCGAGTACCAACGAGCCGGATTCCGCAGAGCGGTATCTCGAGTTCGGTATCGCGGCGACCCAGAACGATACTACCCACACTACCCGGCTCAAGCAGGCGGAGATGGAAACGGCGAGGGCCTTCGAAACCCGCGCGTATGCGACCGTCCCCGCCATCCAGACCGCGAGCCAGACCCGGCTGCTTCGGGACTCCACCGCGGCACGGATAGAGGCGGATTCCGCGCTGCTGAACAAGATCGTCACCCAAGTCGCGGACATTCGCGCCGGGGGACAGCGATTGAATCCGTCGGCGCTTGCCGCGTTTCAACGTGATTCGACAACGCTTGAAACACGACTCGCCACGTCGCGGCGGGCAGTCGATTCGCTTCGCCAACGCGCCGCGACGGACAGCGCCGCCGTCGCGACCGCGGTCGCCCCGGTGATCCGCGCCTATCGCCGGTATGTCGAGCACTACCCGGAGGACGCGGACGCGGCGATCCAGCTGGTCCGGCTGTACGCCGCCGACGGCGACCGCCCCGCCCTGGACGAGTTGGTCGGACGCGTGGCGGCGTCGCCGCATCCGTCCGGGTCGAAGCTGACCCAGGCCGGCCTGAGTCTCTACAACGACGGCCTGGTGGTCTCCGCCGCCCGCCTGCTCGAGGCTGCCCTGCAGCGGGATCCCAACGACCACGCCGCGCTCGGGATCATCACGCACGTGTACTACACGCAGGGCCGGGCGGATACGCTGATGGTGATCGCGCAGCGGCGCATGTCCCTGGAACCTCTGGAACCCGCCGCGGCACGGGCCATGGCCTACGTGTGGGACCTCCGCGGGAACAAGGACTCCACCAACCGATGGATCGCGGTGGCGGACACGGGGCTGGCATGGAACGTCCGCGTCCTGCAATTCTCCCCGGGGGATCAGTCCACCTCGCTCAACGGTACCGTCACCAATGTGGTCGGCCGACCGCTTCCCGCGATGCAGTTGGTGTTCGAGTTCCTGGACGCGGATGGCGCGGTCGCTTTCAGCAGCACCGTGCCCATTCCGGCCCTGGACCCCAAGGGCCGGGAACCGATAGCGATTCGCATCGAGCAATCCGGCGCGCTGTCATGGCGCTACCGCCGGTTGTGAGCGCGCCCGCACCCGTTCCACACCCTCCCCCAGGCGGTCGTCGCCTCGGGTAGCTGGCGCGCACCGGAAGCTCGCGATACGTTTCGTCCCGTTTGCGACTGCCGGCGACGGGACGGCGGACGCAACTGGACGTCGCGGGGCCCGTCGCCCGTTTACGGAACCACTGAGGCCCCGGCGCTCGCGCTGGGGCTTCGTGCTCGTGGCCCCTCGGTTGCCGGGGAAGGAATCCACACGCATGGTGCGGGTACAATCCGTGGCGCCGGACAGCGTCGCCGCCGAGCTGGGCATCGGGCCAGGCACCGACTTGCTCTCCATCGACGGCCGTGCCCTCGACGACTTCCTCGACTGGGAGTTTCTCTCGGCGGAGGAGGCCTTCGTCCTCAGCGCCCGCCTGCCGGACGGGCAGGATATCGAGTTCGACATCGAGCGCCCGGACGACGTTCCCATGGGGATCGCGCTGGAGCCTCCCAACATCCGACGATGCGCCAATCGGTGCGATTTCTGTTTCGTCGATGGGCTTCCCGCTGGTCTCCGTGAAAACCTCTACATCCGGGACGACGACTACCGCCTGTCCTTTCGCTTCGGCAACTTCGCCAC
>CAYWNR010000675.1:0-1981 GCA_964459705.1 uncultured Gemmatimonadaceae bacterium
CCCCGCGCGCCATCCGCGCAAACAGCGCCGACGCATCGTCGCCGTCACCGATGGCGAGCCCCTCGTACGTCATCTCGCGCGAGGGAGCGCTCGGCCAGCTCGGGAATGAGTTGGGATCGGAACTGGAGTCGGAAGGCGGTCAGCGCGCTGACCGCTCGAGAACCTGGATGTCGGTGATCTCGCGGGGGTCGAAGGGGTCGGTGTCGTCCGCCAGCTGCAGCACGCTGGCATTGAAGACCAACGCTTCCTCGATGGTGTGACCGCCCTTGAGGCGGACGCGGACGCGCTGATAGCCCATCCCGGACTCCGGGAGGCGGGCAAGTTTGTCGATCCAGCGGCGGTCCAATTGCAGCTGCACCGCTTCACCTCGGTGGAATCTGGTCCTGTTTCTGTTTCGTCTTTGCTGGGGCTCCCGCAACAAAGATAACCGCGACACCGCCACCGGGTTGGGCGCATTTCGGCGACGAGTAACGCTGTGCGCTGTTCGATCCCCTCACGAACGATGAACGGACCACGGGCGACATCCAGCGCCTCCGTTCCATTGGCGACGATGACGTGCTCGGGACGGGGGCTCAGGCGCAGGAGCTCCAGCACCTGATATCCCATACCTGTCTCGGGCCGGTCACGGAGCACGGTCGCCCAGGACGTGTGGAGACGAACGCTCATCTGGATCTTCCCGGCGCTGAAGGGCGGAGGCTGACAGTCCTCAAGGTCGTGCGACCCAGCAACGGGACCTGCACCATTCTATGGCACTGAGGTTCATCCGACTGCGAGGGCAGTTACGCCACGCGGCGGGCCAGCGCTTGGTGCACCCTGACCATGCCGAGCGTATCCTGCTTGCAGTATCGCAGCAGATTCGCCCGGATCTCCGCGCACTCCGCCTCGGTCTTCTCCCCGCGCGCCATCCGCGCAAACAGCGCCGACGCATCGTCGCCGTCACCGATGGCAAGCCCAGCGTACGTCATCGCGGGAACCAAGGCCGGGAGCACGCGCTTGATGGACGACCGTCCCTTGAAATCGGGGTGGTAGAAGTTCTCCCGCACGATCTTCTCCAAGTCCACGAGGCGGTCCACGCAGGCGGCGAACCGGTTTGCCAGATCGGGAAACAGCGCGCCGAGGTAGTTGAGCATCCGCTTCTCGAAGCTGCTGTACACGACGATCGGGCCGGCGTCGTCCAGGTCCGCCAGCAGGCGCTCCGCCAGGCGGCGGCGGTCGTCGACCTCGTGGTCGGCCAGGAACTCCCGGTGATCGCGCTCGGTGCTAAGGTCGGCATAGACGTGAATGGAGTACTGCGTCGGGAACTGTTCGTGTGGCGCGATACCTAGGAGAATAGGCACCGCCGTCCTGGTCGTTTCGAAGTCGAGGTAGTAGGCCGGCCACCGCACCTGGTCCAACGCGTCTTTGAGTTGGGACGACCGCCAGGCCGTTCCACTGGCGACCGCCTCGCGGACCCGGGCCTGGTTGTCCGTGAGATCGAAGGCGGCGGGTATCTCCGCGATGCAGCTGACGCCCAGCTCCTTCAACTTCGCGAACTTCGAAGCGCTGAGCCGCGGCAGATCGAACACGGGATTCTCGATTCCCTCTCCAATGCACGCGTCCGCGTAGTACGGACACTTGCCACAAGCGAACGCGTATTCCGGAGCCGGCCTCTCCTCACCCAGCACCAGCCCGGACACGTTCTCCCAATGCGAAACCAACGTCGGGACGAGCGCATCCACCTGTTCCGTGTGATCGACCTCGACGAAGAGTGCCGTTGGAGGAAGCCCAAGCCTGTACTCCTTCGAGAGGAGCACGAGTGCCGCCTGGGCCACTTGCAGACCGGCTCGGCGGGCGACGGCGACGGTGTAGGCGAGGTCCGTCACCCATTCCGGCTTGTCGTTGGTGCCGGACTTCACCTCCAACACGCGCCAGCCCTCCGGCACGCGCTGAAGAATGTCGGCGCGAGCTACCAGTCCATCCGCTTCGAATGTCGCTTCGTACA
>CAYWNR010000676.1:0-1967 GCA_964459705.1 uncultured Gemmatimonadaceae bacterium
TGGGCGAGATAGACGGTGGCCATGCCGCCCGCCCCAAGCTCGCGCTCGATGCGGTAGCGGTCCGCGAGGGCCGCGGACAGGCGTTCGAGGTCGGCGCTCATTTCCCCACCTTGGCCTTCAGCTCCTCGAACCAGTTGAGCACCACCACGAGCGGAGAGCCCGTGCTCGGCGGGATGCGGACGAACAGGAAGGAGCGGTCATCGGGGCTGACGTCGTAGGCGTGGTCCAGGATTTCGGTCATGTATGGACGGGCCGAGAAGAGTGCCCGCTCGGACTCGACCCGGAACGAGGCACCGGGAGCGATCGTGGCGGCCACGAGGTCACCGCCGGCGCTTCGGTAGAACAGCTCGCGCCCGCTGTGGGACCACACGGGCTCGGTGCCGCCGGCACGCGACACCTGCCAACGTGCGGCCGCGGCGTCAGGGAACGGCCGCACGTAGACCTGCGGCGGATCCGACTCGTTCGACACGTACGCGATCCAGCGGCCGTCGGGGGAAAGCGCCGGCGCGTACTCCTCGAAGGAGGACGTGGCGATGGGAACGGGAGTCGAGTCCGCGCCGGTCCGCACCGCGTAGACGTCGCGTTCGGTGCCCACTCCCGTCCGGTAGATCAGCCACCGTCCGTCGGCGGAGAGCACGCCTTCGTCGATGGCACGGGGATCGTCCCGGACCAGCGTCGCCGAGCCGCTGCCGTCGGCGGGCTGCCGGTACACGGCGGAGCGGCCGTTCCGGTCGGAGATGAAGAGCACCGAGCGGCCGTCCGGTGTCCACGACGGGCGGTAGTTCCAGGTCCCTTCCCAGGCGAGGCGCGTGAAGGTGCCGGCGGCCAGGGACCGGACCCACACCTCGCTGCGTCCCTCGTGGCCCACGATGACGGCGAGGCGGCTGCCGTCCGGGGAGACGCTCAGCTGGTCGATCGGGCCGCTCCAATCCGGGTCGAGAGCCTGCTCGGTACCGTCCCGACCGACGCGCATCACCCGACGCTCGGGCGGGAACGTCTGGTAGATCAACGTGCCCGTGCTGGAAAGCCCGGGAACCGACCGGCCGAGAGACGTGCTTCCGGGCCACACATCATCGAGCACGGTTTCGAGGCGGCCCGTCATCTCGAGGTTCCGGACATCGAAACGCGCCGCCCGCAGCGAGCCGTCGCTCCGGAGCACGATGAGGTATCCCATGGGCGCGTACATCGCCAGCAAGCCGCGTGTCAGGACGTTGACCTTTCCGGAACCCACCTCCACCGCTGCGACGTCCGCTTCGCCCTGGCGGCGCCGGATGGTCATCAACACGGCCCGGCCGCCGGGCAGGGCCCACGGAAGGTTGTAGAACAGCTCGTCCCGGGCCGGGTCGGGTCGGGCGACGAGCTGCGGTGCCCCGCCTTCCGCCCGCACGCGCAGCAGCGCCGGGGACGTCCCCCCGATGAAGTAGATCCAGCCGTCGTCGCTCCACGACCCGCCCTGGGCGTAGGCGGAGTCGCGCACCAGCGTGGTCGCCGCGCCGCCGTCGACCGGCGTGAAGCGAAGCGCACCAGGATTGCCGGTGCCGTAGGCCACCATGCGCCCGTCCGGTGAAAAGAACGGCCCGTACCCGTTGTCGCCGCCCGGCACCGGAATCGCTTCCAATCGGTCCCGTCCGCGCAGCAGCAGCCTGCTGTCCGCGCCCGTATACGCGATGTAGGCGCCATCCGGTGAGATCGCGAGGCCGGTTCCGCTGGTCGGGTTGAACTCCGCCAGCTCGGTGGCGAATCGGCTGACCGGCCCGGCCGTCGCGTGCGCCGCGCGCCACTCGGTCACGCCGAACGCGGCGGCCGCCAGCGCGAGGACCAGGGCGCCGGCGAGGAGAGCGTACGGGCGCGACAGCGCCGGGGCGGCGTGAGCACCTGCCGCCGATGCGGTTCGGGTGAGGAACCCGGGATTCGCCAGCGCCTCGGCGAACGCCTTCGCGCTCTCGAACCGGTCCGCCGGCAGCTTC
>CAYWNR010000677.1:0-1948 GCA_964459705.1 uncultured Gemmatimonadaceae bacterium
TCGGCTACGACATGGACTACACGCTCATCCACTACCGCGTGGACGAGTGGGAGCGGCGCGCCTACGGGCATCTCCAGCGCAAGTTCCGCGATCTCGGCTGGCCGGTGGACGACCTCGAGTTCGACCCGACGCTGATCGTGCGCGGGCTGGTGATCGACAAGGAACGCGGCAACATCCTCAAGGCGAACCGCTTCGGGTACGTGAAGCGCGCCTTCCACGGCACGCGCCAGCTCGATTTCGAGGAGCAGCGCCGCGAGTACGCCCGCACGATCGTGGATCTGGCGGAATCGCGGTTCGTATTTCTGAACACGCTGTTCGCGCTGTCCGAGGGCTGCATGTACGCCCAGCTCGTGGACCGGCTGGATCGCCACGAGCTGCCCGTCGTGCTGGGTTACTCCGACCTCTACGACCGCACCAGACGGGCCATTGACGAAGCGCACGTCGAAGGCGTGTTGAAGGGCGAGATCCTCGCCGATCCCGACCGGTTCGTCCAGTTGGACCCCGAGACGCCGCTGGCGCTGCTCGACCAGCAACGGTCGGGCAAGAAGCTGCTCCTGATCACCAACTCCGAATGGCCATACACCCGCATGCTCATGAGCTACGCGTTCGACCGGTTCCTCTCCAAGGGAACAACATGGCGCGATCTCTTCGAGCTGGTGATCGTCCAGGCGCGGAAGCCCGACTTCTTTGCCGGCCGGAGCCCGGTGTTCGAGATCGTGAACGACGAGGGACTCTTGCGGCCCGCGATTGGACTCGCCGCCGGCAACGCCTATGTCGGGGGCAACGCAGCGCTCGTTGAGCACCATCTCGGCGTGGGCGGGGATCAGATTCTGTATGTCGGGGATCACCTCTACGCGGACGTGCACGTCTCGAAGGACGTGCTTCGCTGGCGAACCGCGTTGGTGGTCCGCGAGCTGGAAGACGATCTCGCGGCCGAGGAGGAGTTCGGCGCGGAGCGCGATCGCTTGCAAGCGCTGATGGCCGACAAGGAAGATCTGGAATTCGCGGCGTGCCAGCTCCGGTTGGAGCTCCAGCGGCGCCGCGAGCGTTACGGGCCCCGCCCCAAGCGTCCCGTCGCGGCCATCGAAGCCGAGCTGGCGGGCGTTCGCGAGCGGCTCGACGGGCTCGACGCGATCATCGCCCCGCTCGCGGCTCGGGGGGCGGAAATCAGCAACGCGCGCTGGGGACCGCTGATGCGCGCCGGCAACGATAAGTCGTATCTCGCCCGACAGGTCGAGCGCTATGCCGACGTCTACCTCTCCCGCGTGTCGAACTTCCTGGCCCACACGCCGTTCCTCTACCTGCGCTCGTCGCGCGGGACGCTCCCCCACGACGGTGTGGCGCCGGACGCCACCGAGTAGACCGTTGCACGATCGTGACACGGAGAGCGGGACCGTGGTATAGGTTATCCAGTTCCTTTTCTTCGGCGCTCTGGAGGCTCGCGTGGACCTACTCGTCATCCGTCACGCCATCGCCGGTGACCGCGACGAGTGGGCCCAGACCGGGAAATCCGACCACGATCGCCCGGTTACCGACGAGGGCCGGGACCGCATGCGCGAGACCGCGCGCGGCCTGCGCGCGGTCTTCCCGAAGCTCGAGCTGATCGCCACCAGTCCCCTGAAACGCGCGGTCCAGACCGCCGCCATCGTTGCGGAAGCCTTCGACGACCTGAAAGTCGTCGAGCTCGAGGCGTTGTCCCCAGGCCTCCCTCCGGAGGACGCGGTGCGTTGGCTGGCGGGCCGCCGCGAGTCCCGCATTGCCGTGGTGGGGCACGAGCCCTCGCTCGGCATCCTCGTTGGGTGGCTGATGCGTGAAGAAGCGGAGTCATTCGTATCGCTCAAGAAGGGCGGCGCGTGCCTGCTCCGCCTGCCGTCGACTCCGGCACCGGGCACGGCGGACCTCAAGTGGCTCCTTCCCCCGAAGCTCCTCCGCCAGCTGGGGGACACGT
>CAYWNR010000678.1:0-1940 GCA_964459705.1 uncultured Gemmatimonadaceae bacterium
GATCACGTCGTGGCTGTGCGCGTAGGCGAGCGCCTCGGCCACCTCCCGACTGATCCGCAGCGCGTCTTCCAGCGGCAGCTGCTTCTCCCGTTCCAGGCGATCGCGCAGCGACTCGCCTTCGACGTAGGGCATGACGTAGTACAGCAGCCCGTCGGCGCTGCCGGAGTCGTACAGCGGGAGGATATGCGGGTGGTGCAGTTGGGCGGTAACCTTGACCTCGCGGAGGAACCGCTCGGGGCCGAGGACCTGGGCCAGCTCCGGGTGGAACACCTTGAGCGCGACGTGGCGCTCGTGTTTCTGATCGCGCGCGAGATAGACCGTCGCCATACCGCCGCGCCCCAGCTCTCGCTCGATCGTGTAGCGGTCGGCGAGCGCGCTCTGGAGACGGTTCATCACATCGGCCATGCGACAGCCTAGTCCTTGCCCTGCTCTAGGATAGACCGCGGAACCGCGCGTCGCCAGGGAGCCGCCCCCGAGCCGAACACTAGCGCCCCGATCCACGACACATCATGCTTCGACGGCAAAGTGCGCGGCCCCATCCCCATTGCTCGCGGCGAGGAGGAGCCCAGATGAGCGAACGCGCTCCCGATAACCAGGCGCGACCACGCTCGGCGGATCTGTTCCGCCGCGCGCGCTCGGTGCTGGTCGGCGGCGTGAACAGTCCCGTGCGCGCGTTCCGCGCCGTCGGCGGTGACCCGGTGTTCGTGGACCGCATGGACGGCGCGTACGTCTACGACGTGGACGGGAATGCGTACGTCGATTGCGTCGGGAGCTGGGGAGCGGCCGTCGTGGGCCACGCCCACCCCGATGTCGTCGCGGCGGTCCAACAGGCGGCGACGCGCGGCTTGAGCTTCGGCGCGTGCTGTGCGGCGGAGGCCGAGCTGGCGGAGATCGTCGTCGGTGCCCTACCGTCGCTGGAGCTGGTGCGGTTCGTCAACAGCGGGACGGAAGCCACGATGAGCGCCATTCGCCTGGCGCGCGGCGCCACCGGCCGGAACCGCGTCGTCAAGTTCCTGGGATGCTACCATGGACACGCCGATGGGTTGCTCGTGGCGGCTGGGTCGGGGGCGGCTACGTTGGGGGTTCCGGATTCCGCCGGCGTTCCGCCCTCCTACGCGGCCGAGACGTTGCTCGCACCGTACAACGACCTGGACGCGGTCGACCGTTTGATGCGCGATCAGGGCGCGGAGGTCGCCGCCATCCTGGTGGAGCCGATCGCCGGCAACATGGGACTCGTCGAACCGGTGCCAGGGTTCCTCGCCGGCCTCCGCGCGCTGTGCGATCAACACGGCAGTCTCCTCATCTTCGACGAGGTCATGACCGGCTTTCGTGTCGCGTGGGGCGGGTATCAGAACGTGTGCGGCGTGCGTCCCGATCTCACCTGCCTCGGCAAGGCCATCGGCGGCGGCATGCCGGTCGCGGCATACGGTGGACCGAAGGCGCTCATGGAGCGGGTGAGCCCACTGGGACCGGTCTATCAGGCGGGTACGCTGAGCGGGAACCCAATCGGCATGGCGGCCGGCATCGCGACGCTCACGCTCTGTCGTGCCGAGGGCTTCTACCTGACGCTCGAGCAGCGAGCCCGGCGTCTCGCGGACGGCCTTCGCGCGGCGGGCGTCGAGGCCGGCGTGGCGGTGCACGCCGGGGCGGCCGGCGGGATGTGGGGCTTCGCGTTCCTCGATCGGCCGGTCCGCAACTTCGCCGATGCGCGGGCCGCCGACCATGCCCGCTTCGGTCGGTTCTTCCGCGCGATGCTCGACCGGGGCGTGTGGCTACCACCGTCGGGGTACGAGGCCATGTTCGTGTCGTCCGCCCACGACGACCAGGCCATCACGCGGGTGCTCGACGCGGCCCGTGAGAGTCTGCGCGAGTCTCTCCCGTGAAGCCGCTGCGTGTCGGCACCCGCGGGAGCGACCTCGCCCTGTGGCAGACGACGTGGG
>CAYWNR010000679.1:0-1922 GCA_964459705.1 uncultured Gemmatimonadaceae bacterium
TTCGCGAGGTGGTTGGCGTTGTACAGGCCGTTGTAGTAGGCGCAGGCCCCCACCGTCGTGGCGAGCGCCACCAGCGCCAGGCGGCGTCTCACTGCGACGGCCCCGACAGCACCTTCGCTTCGAGACGCCGCAGGTACGCCACCACGCCGTCGGCAATGCTGCGCGCCAGGGACTGCTGGCCCGCACTCGAGGACAGGAACGCCGCGTCTCGTCGATTGGTGCCATATCCCGTTTCGACCAGGATGGCCGGCCGCCACGCCGTCGTCAGCACAACCCACCGGTTCTGCTGGATCCCGCGATCCACGCCCGGATGCACCGCCGCCATCTTCTCCTGCACCAACTCCGCGAGCAACGCGGACTCGCGCAGGATCTCATTCGCCTGGAGGTGCTTCATGATGAACAACGCGGGGTCGTTCGGATCGGGAGGCTGGCCTCCTTCGAGTCGGAGAGCATCGTTCTCGAGGGCTTCCACCCGCCGCGCATCTTCGGTGAGCGCCTCGCCGAGGAAGTAGGTGTGAATGCCGCTGACCTTGTCGTACCCTCGTCGAGGGTTAAGCGCATCGACATGAATGCTGACAAACAAGTCGCATCGGTCCCGGCAGTAGTGGGCACGATCAAACAACCCAATCAGGGTGTCCTTCGACCGGGTCATGGTCACACCGATGCCCCGGCGCTCCAGTTCGTCCCGCAGCCGCTTGGCGATCTGGAGCGTGATGTCCTTCTCGGTCACTCCTCTGGGACAGAAGTGGCACGGAGTGCCGGGGTCCGAGCCCCCGTGGCCCGCGTCCACAGTCACGACGTGGCGGCGCCGCAGGCCCGTGATGGGATTCCGCGTCACGGGTGGAGGGGACGTGGTGCGCACCACGGGCGTGAGTCCGGATTCCTCGAACCGACCGGCAACGGGATCGTACCGGTACGCTTCCCGGAAGCGCCGCGGCACGTAGTCCGTCAGCCACTGGAGCGGCAGGAACAGCGTGTCCCGCTCGACAAACGCGCCGCTCGCGAGGGGAACGACCAGGCTCCCGTCGAGCACGACCCCGGCTCCCAGCAGGAAGCGGAACGGTTGGCCGCCAAAGGTGACCGTGGCCCAGTCGCCGTCGACCGTCAAGCGGAGCGGCAGGAGCGCGGCCAACGGCCGTGCGGCGAAGGCTGGCTGTCCGTGCGTGAACCGCACCGGGACCGTCGCCTCACCCCGGGCGGTGGCAACAATCACGGCGGTTAGAGGAGTTGATGGTGGGGCCGCAACCCCGCCCCCGAGGGCGAGCCCGAGTACGAGCGGCCAGGTCACCGGCGGCGACCCATGGCGCGAGCAGCTTCGCGCTCGGCCGTGCGGCGCTTCAGGTCTTCCCGCTTGTCATGCTGCTTCTTGCCGCGGGCCAGCGCCAACGTCACCTTCGCCCGTCCCCGGCTAAAGTGAATATCGAGCGGCACCAGGGTGAGTCCCTTCTGCTCGACCGCCCCGATCAAGCGACGGACTTGTCGCGCCTGCAACAGGAGCTTGCGCGCCCTTCGGGGCTCGTGATTCACGTATCCGCCGGATTCGTACGGCGCGATGGTCATCCCTTCCAGCCATACTTCGCCGTTCCGGACCACGCCGAACGCTTCCGCCAGGCTCACCTTCCCCGCCCGAATGGACTTGATTTCCGTGCCAACCAAAACCAGCCCCGCCTCCCATGTCTCCATGAGATGGTAGTCGTGGCGCGCCTTGGAGTTCCGGGCCACGACGGGCCGGTCCCCGGGCTGCGGAGCAGAAGGCCTGGGCACGTGCTAACTCCAAGATAGATACCAACTTCCGACCGGTCAAGCAGCTGGTTGACGCCCGCTTGCGACGGGGCCTATATTCCGCTCCCCGAACCACCAGCACCGCGCCGAAGTGGTGGAATTGGTAGACGCGCTGCGTTCAGGGCGCAGTGGGCGCAAGC
>CAYWNR010000680.1:0-1920 GCA_964459705.1 uncultured Gemmatimonadaceae bacterium
CGTGGTCGGCGTCGACACGTCGCCGGCCGCCGCCGAAGCGGTCCGCGTCGGGTGGGCGATCGCCGACCACGTGGGCGCTCCCTGCCGGCTCGTGCACGCGACGCCGGAAGCGTGGACCCTCCCGAACACGGCGTACGTGAGCGTTGGACAACCGGAGATCCTGAACGACGCTGTGCGGGAAGCGGCGCGCACGGCCGTTCGGGAGACGCTGATCGGCGACGTGCCGGATGCGGCCCTCGATGCGCTCGACATTCGGACGGGGCGTGGGGTGACCGTCCTGCGAGACGTCGCCCACGAGTTGCAGGCGGGCCTCGTCGTGCTCGGCGGCAAACACCACACGACGCTCGGGCGCTGGGTGACCGGGTCCACGGCACACGCCCTCCTTCGCTCCCTGGACATTCCGTTGCTCGTCACCGCCCACACGCCGTTACCGATTCGGCGCGTGCTCGTCTCGGTGGACCTGAGCGATGCCGCCGGCCCCACCATTCGCATGGCGGAACGATTCGCAGCGGTCTTCGGTGCCAAGCTGCACGCGGTTCACGCGGTGGAGCCCCTGCCGATCATCCCGGACGCACCACTCCAGTTCAACGACGAAGACGTTTACCAGCGCTCGGACGAGCATCTCGAGCGGTACGTATGGCCCCTCATCGAATACGCCGGCGCTACGCGGAGCGTCCGTCGGGGCACCGCGGCAGACGCGGTGACCGCGGAGGTCGCGGAGCGCCACGCGGATGTCGTGGTCTTGGGATCGCATGGCAGGGGCTGGGTCGACCGCGTCCTCATTGGCAGTGTGACCGAGCGGGTGTTGTCCGCGCTTCCCTGCTCGATTCTCGTCGTGCCGGTGATGGGCCCGAGCCGCCCCGCCCCGCCCACCGTCAGCTAGGGAAGCTCTGCACAAGTCCGTGAGCAGGGAGTCGTCTCCGCCACGCGGCAGCCGCGAGCGCACTCGCGGCTCGGCGGCTGCCGGTAAACCGGCGTCAGTCGGCCGCTTCAGCGGCTGATGCCGAGCGGCGAGTTCACTCGCCGACCACGCGCCGAGCAGGCAGGCCAGGCTACTGGACTTGTGCAGAGCTTCCCCAGCGCGCGGGGTCGGTCGCCCGGCGGCTGGCCCCATGGCGTCCCGGTGGTGCCGCAACTACTTTGTAGACATATGGTTGCGGACCCCAGCGCCGCCCGCCCGGGCGAGGAGCCACTGCGCCGCCTCGTCGACGCCAGCATTCGCATCAACGCCGAGCGCTCCCTCGACGCCATGCTCCAAACGGTCGTCGATTGCGCCCGAGAGGTCGTCGGCGCGAGCTATGCCGCCCTCGGCGTGGTGGACACCACTGGTACCGAGCTCAGGCGTTTCGTCACCAGCGGGATGAGTCCCGAGGTGGTGGCGCGAATCGGTCGGCCGCCGTCGGGCCAGGGCGTGCTGGGCCTCCTCCTCGCGGATCCCCATCCGATCAGGCTCACCGACCTGAACAGTCATCCGAAGGCGGTGGGATTCCCGCCCGAACACCCCCCCATGAAATCGTTTCTCGGCGTGCCGGTGCGCGGGCGGAAGGGCATCATCGGGAACCTGTACATCACGGACAAGATCGACGCCAAAGCGTTCTCGAAAGAGGACGAAGCCGTCACGATCCTGCTCGCGGCGTCAGCCGCCGTCGGTTTGGACAACGCCGAGCTATTTGAGGAAAGTCAGCGGCTGCTGCACGAAGTCCGCGCCGTCCAGGGCTCGCGCGACCGCTTCTTCGCGATGATCAACCACGAAGTCCGGAATGCGCTGACGGCGGTCTATGGATGGGCGGACTTGCTGCTCCGCAAGCTCGGTGACGACCCGCCACGGGCGGCGCGCGAGGTGGTCGAGTCGGCGGAGCGCGCGCTGACGTTGCTGAACGACCTGCTGGACCTGAGCCGGCTCGAAGCGGATCGTCTCCG
>CAYWNR010000681.1:0-1919 GCA_964459705.1 uncultured Gemmatimonadaceae bacterium
GTTGGTGGACGCATCACCGAGAAACCATCGTTGTGCACACTCCTAAAATAACGAGACCCGCAAGCCCCATACCCCGGGAATGACCGCCTTTGACCTCGCGCGCGTCCGCGCGCTGTTGGGAAGCCACCATCCCCATCGGGTGACCATCGTCCCACCTCTCCGAGAGGCGGCGGTTGCCCTCATTCTCGCACCGACCGCGGAGGGTGGGCCAGCCCTTCTCTTCATCAGACGCGCGGAGCACCCAAAAGATCCGTGGTCGGGGCAGATGGCGTTGCCCGGTGGTCGCCGCGATTCGTCGGATGCGGACCTGTTCGCGACGGCGATTCGGGAGACGGCGGAAGAAACGGGAATCACGCTGCAACCGAGCCAGGTGGTGGGCGAGCTCGATGACCTGAGTCCCGTCTCGCCGCACCTCCCCCCGCTGGTCGTTCGACCGTTCGTGTTCGGGCTGTCCAAAGAGCCGGCTGTGCGCTTGAGCGCCGAAGCGACGCTCTATCTCTGGGTGCCACTCGCAAGGATGGCGGAGCAAAGGACGGAAGAGACGGTGGTGATCGCGGGGGGACGCCAACTCACCGTCCCGGGCTACCGTGTCGGCCCGCACTTCATCTGGGGGATGACCGAGCGGATTGTCGCGCCGCTACTGGCATTGCCGGATTAGCGGCTACCGGGGTTCGGTGCAAGCTGCGTTGTGACAGTGACTTAGACGCTTAGACGCACAGGCGGTGGTAGTTACTAGGCGTCTGGGCGTCTAGGCGTCTAGGCGTCTTGTCGGGCGGTCCCCAGGGCGTGGAGGATCGCCGCCAGCCTCCGGTCGCGGGCGGCGCGAATCTCGTCGATCTTGCCTGCGTAGGCCCGCTCGATAGCCGCAATCAGGCGGTGCTGCTGCGCGGGCTCGAGATGATCCCACGTTGCCAGCTGCTGCCAGGTCGCCTCGAAATCGCGGAGCTGCTGCTGGATGAAGCCAGCCAGCCCTCGGCGGCCGGCGGCTAGGTGGTAGCTGAGGTGAGGGCCGGCCGCCGCCCAGTTCAGACCCGGCCCAACCGAGACGGCGCGATCGAGGTCGTCGACGTCGATCACGCCGTCGAGCACGAGCTGGATGGCCTCGCGCCAGACCGCGGCGGCCATCCGCCCGGCCACGTTGCCCCGCACCGGCCGCTTGAGCATGACCGGGATGCGCCCCAGCGCTCGGAGCCATCCCTTGAGGAGCTCCACGATGACTCGGTCCGTATCCGGTGCGGTGAGAATCTCCACCAGCGGCACGAGTTCGGTTGGATGCTGCGGGTGCGCGACGATGATCCGATCGGGCCGTCGGCACCGGGCCGACAGATCGTGTGGCTGCAACGTGGCGGCCGAGCTGCTCACGACCCGGGCCTTCGGCGCCGCTGATTCGAGGCCCTCGAGCAGCTTCTGCTTGGCGATGAGGTCTTCAGTGATCGCCTCGATGACCCATTCGGCTTCCTGGCAGCCCTGCAGCAGGCTGCGACCCACCTGCAACGACTCGACCCCCTGATCCACCAGGTCCGGGTCGGCTCCGATCAACACCGGCAGCCCACGCGCCCGCTCGGTGATGTCGTCACTCGCGCCCGCGAGGGCGGTTGCATCGTGGTCGTACAGGCTCACCGGCCACCCATGTGCTACGCACAGCGCGGCCCAGCCACGACCGACCTCTCCGGTTCCGACAATCGCCACGCGCACCAGCCCACCGGCCATGGTCATCTCCCTCCGGATTTCGTTTCGATTGGCAGCACGCGGCCGAGGATATGCCGCACACGTGGGACGTCGATATGGGTCGCGATCTCGACCGTGTGCCCGGCGGGATCCTCGATGAGCCTCCCGCGCTGGTCGGTGTTTCGCCCACCAATCTTGAGCCGTCGCGCCTCGAAAGCCAGCACCGCGGGCACGAGCGCCGCCGCGACGAC
>CAYWNR010000682.1:0-1913 GCA_964459705.1 uncultured Gemmatimonadaceae bacterium
AGGATCGGTCCCCAGGATAGCATGCCCTTGGCGGGAACGCCGTTCACGATGGTCGCGTGAATCTGCTCGGGCGTCCCACCGTGGATCCACTGGTCATCCAGCAGGTTCGGTCCAATGCCGCCCTTCATGTCCGCGCCGTGGCACGCGACGCAATTGGCCTTGAACACCGCCGCTCCTTGCTCGGCAGCTTCGTCGGTGAGCAGCAGCTGCGCCGCCGCCGGGGACTCCGCCGGCCAACGGACGTCGGCCGCCTTCAGCTCCGCCGCGAGGGCCTTCTGGGGCGAGCGGTGGGCGATGAAGTGGTAGTCGACCAGATACACCACCGACCAGATAACCGTCAGCCACAGGAGCCCGAGCCACCAGTCGGGGAGCGGATTGTCGTATTCCTGGATGCCGTCGGCCTCGTCCTCGTGGCCGAGCAGCTGATCGCGCTGTTGCTTGCTCACGATTCGCCTCCGTCCGTGAGGGGCATCCGGGCCGCCTCTTCGAAGCGGGCACGGTTGCGCGGCAGGAACGCCCAGACCGTCCAGCCGACGAACCACGCCAGAAAGATCACGGTCATCACCCCGAGCACCCAGCCCAGCCGCACGTGCTCGGCCGCCGCCTGCAAGACGTGGTTCATTGCGGCCTCGTCGGGGCCGTGAGCCCCGCCTCGATCGCCCGGCGTCCGTCGACGCCCAGCCGTTGCAGGTACGCAATCAGCGCGACGATCTCCCGGTCCGGCTCGGTCTGAATCCCGGCCGCGGCCAATCGCCCGACGATTGCCTGTCCCTGCGCGGTCATGGTGGCGGCCGCACCGGCGATGTCGGCATCGCTATACGGCACGCCCACCTTGTTCAGCGCCCGCAAGGATGCCTGCACGTTCGCCGGGTCGACCCGCTGCTCGTGCAGCCACTTGTAGGACGGCATGATGCTGCCGGGACTCGTGCTCCGCGGGTCCCGCATATGCTCGAAATGCCACGCGTCGGGGTACTTGCCGCCGACGCGCTGCAGGTCGGGGCCGATGCGGCGCGAGCCGAGCAGGAACGGGTGGTCGTAGCGGTACTCGCCGGCGCGCGTCCATTCCCCGTAGCGCAGCAGCTCCGCGCGCATCGGGCGGACCATCTGCGAGTGGCACACGTAACAGCCTTCGCGGATGTAGATGTCGCGACCGGCCACCTCGAGTGGCGTGTACGGCGAAACCCAGTCCGGCGTCTCCGGACCCGCGACCTTGGTGAACATCGGGACGATCTCGACGATGCCGCCGATCGAGATCGCGATGGTCGTGACGATGGCGAACAGGCCCGCCTTGTTCTCGAGGACCCGTCGGTGGAACCGTTCCTTCTGCGTGGTGTCAGTCATGGTTCCTCCGTCAGGCCGTGGCCGGCACGGGAATCGCCTGCGTCCGCGCGCGGGCGCCACGCACCGTCACGATCAGGTTCCACGCCATCATCAGCAGACCGGTCAAATACATCCCGCCGCCCACCACGCGCAGCCAGTAGTACGGCATCAGCCGGTGCACGATGTCCATGAACGCCGGGTTCGCGAGCTGGCCCTGGTCGTTCACGGCCCGCCACATGAGGCCCTCGGTGAGGCCCGCCACCCACATGGAGACCGTGTAGAGCACGATCCCGATGGTGGCGAGCCAGAAATGCGTCGTGGCCCATTTCGGGTACGCGAGATCGCGATCCCACAGCCTCGGCACCAGCCAGTAGAGCACACCGAACGTCATCATGCCGACCCAGCCCAGCGCGCCGCTGTGCACGTGCCCGATGATCCAGTTCGTGTAGTGCGCGAGCCCGTTGACCGACCGGATCGCGAGCATCGGTCCCTCGAAGGTGGACATGCCGTAGAAGCTCACGGCAACCACCATGAACTTGAGCACCGGATCGGTGCGCACGCGATCCCACGCGCCCCGCAGCGTGAGCAACCCG
>CAYWNR010000683.1:0-1909 GCA_964459705.1 uncultured Gemmatimonadaceae bacterium
GCCCGCGGCCTTCTGCGACTCGGTGTCGCTCTCTTTCTCGCCGGTCTGCTGACCGGGCTCGCGATACCCGCGTTCTGCGTCTCGGGCTTTCCGTGCACATCGCGGGGGTTCTCGACGGGTCCGCCTATCGCCCCTTGAACTGCGGCACTCGCTTGCCGAGAAACGCGGCCACGCCCTCGGCGAAGTCTTCGGTGTCGGTCAGAACTCGTTGGTAGTCGCGTTCCAGATCGAGTTGCTCGGATAGGGTGTTGAGCTCCGCCTCGTCGAGGGCGCGTTTGATGTAGCCAAAGCACTGCCCTGGTCCCGCGGCCAGTTGCCGCGCGATCCGTTGCGCTTCCTCCATCAACTGGTCGTCGTCAACGCACTTCCAGATCAGCCCCCATTGCTCGGCCTGCTCGGCGGGCAGCCGTTCGCCGAGCAGGGCGAGCCCACGCGCTCGGGCGCGACCGAGCAGGTGAGCGAGAAAGTACGTGCAACCCATGTCGGGAACCAGGCCGAGCCGGGGTCCGAACACCTGAACGAAATAGGCCAAGACCGACTTTGTCGCGCGTATCACCGACCGCGCTCTCGCCGAGGGATATCCCCGGTAGGACGCCTATAACCCGTCCATGTCCCCCGGCACCCACTGCCACCTGTCGAGCTGGTGGACGTCCTTACCGTGGGGCCACAGGTAGATCTCGGAGGGCGCGGGAATGAAACCGGCCGCGTACAGCAGCCTCCAATGTCGCCACCGGGGCGGGGCCGAAAACCGCACATAAGCACAGCCGGCCTCTCGCGCGGTGCGGACGAGGTGGTGCAAGAGAGCGCCGCCGATGTGCCGCGGCGAGGTTGGCGCGGCGAACTCCATCACCCAGCCGGCAGGCTGGTCGATCTTGAGCACGTAGTAGCCGGCGATCTCGGCGCCGTCGACGAGGGCGAAGGCGGCGTACTGCCCTTGCGGGCGATCGAGATAACGCCAATTCAGGAACTCGGCGCCGTGTGGAGGCCAGAGGCCGGGCCAGGTCATGGCGCGCTCGGTGACGGTGTCGAAGCTCGAGTCGAAGCGGCGCACTTCCTCGATGGCGCGGCCCGTCCGAGTCGGGAGCAACAGCTTGCGCCATGTCGCCGACGCCGCATCCAACACCGCTCCACCGGCCGAACGGATCGGTGTCGGCCAGCCACGCTCGGTGAGGCAGCGCTGGCCGTTCAGGATCAGCACCGCCTTGGGTACGGGGCCGATGATCATATGGTCGCGGCGCAGCTTGATCGCCACCCCACGCGATTTCTCGTTCGGCCAGCTGAGGGTGACCCTTTTGGCATACGCCGGATGAGAGGCCCGCACGTCGGCGCACAGGCCGCTGAGCCCGTGCCCTTGCCATCCTGGCGCGACCACCCAGTCCCCGGCCTGACTTCCTTCGATTGCCTGCCGGCCTCTGGCCATTGGCCACGGCCACGCAGCCGCGCTTGCCACCAATCGTTCGTTGGCTCTGTCGCGTGCCACCCAGCAACGAGCCGGTCCGTACGGGTTGCGTCGATACATCCAATCGTAGAGAGCGCGCGGCCGTTTCACACCGAAGGCCTCGTCGACGAGGTCGTAGACGCCGTCGAACTCGGCCGGGACCACTCGCCGAACATCGAAGCGCGGGTGAGCCGACTCGAGGGCCACCGGGGTATAGAGCCACTCGTCGAACCGGCTCACCGGCGGCAAGGCGAACGGTCCGGCGGAATCGGCGACGATCCCGTCGCCCTCACCGAGCCCTGAGCTTCCCATTCGCGAGTAGTTCGCCTATCGCCCCTTGAACTGCGGCGGCCGCTTGCCGAGAAACGCGGCGACGCCCTCGGCGAAGTCTTCCGTGTCGGCGAGGATTCGCTGCTGGTCGCGCTCGAGGTCGAGCTGCTCGGACAAGGTATTGAGCTCCGCCGCGTCGAG
>CAYWNR010000684.1:0-1903 GCA_964459705.1 uncultured Gemmatimonadaceae bacterium
GATCAGCTCCTGGATGATCACCGTCTTGCCGACGCCCGCGCCGCCGAACAGGCCGATCTTGCCGCCTTTGACGAACGGAGCGAGCAGGTCGACGACCTTGATGCCCGTCTCGAACACCGTGGTCTTCGGCTCGAGGTCCACGAACTTCGGCGGATGCCGGTGAATGGGCCACCGCTCCACGCTCGCCGGGATCGGCGGGCCGTCGTCCGCCGGCTCGCCGATCACATTCAGGATGCGCCCCAGGGCCGATTCCCCGACCGGCACCATGATGGGGGAACCGGTGTTGCGAACCTTCATCTGGCGCACGACGCCGTCCGTGCTACTCATCGCCACCGCGCGGACCTGATTGCGGCCGATGTGCTGCTGGACCTCCGACGTGACCTTGATGTGCGTCCCCGAGATGTTCTCGTCGATGACGAGCGCCGTGTAGAGGTCCGGCATGTGCTCGGGCTCGAACTCCACGTCGAGCACTGGCCCGATGACCTGAACGACCTTTCCGAATACGTCAGCCATGCATGGTTCCCTTTCGAGGCGGTCAGGCGGTCAGGCGGTTAGGCGGTCTCACTGACCGCCTGACCGCCTATCCGGCTAACCGCCTATCCTTTCTGTGCTTCCGCGCCACCGACGATTTCCGCCAACTCCTGGGTGATCTGCGCCTGCCGAGCCCGGTTGAGCGACCGCCGCAATGTGTCGATCATGTCACCGGCGTTGTCGGTTGCGTTCTTCATGGCGGTCCGGCGCGCCCCCTGCTCCGACGCCGCCGTCTCCACCAACGCCCGATACACCTGGTTCCGGAGGAACAGCGGCACCAGCGCGTCCAGCAGTGCGTCCGGCCCCGGCCGCAGGATATAGTACGGCACGCGCCTTCCGGCGCGGTCCGGGGCCCGGAGCGGCAAGACCGGCAATCGCGTGGGCGGCGTGGAGAGCGGGCTCACGAATCGCGCGAAGACGACCTCCACACCATCGAGCTCACCCGCCGCATACCGCGCCATCAATGGCGTGACGATCTCCTCGGCGTGCTGCGGAGTCGGCCGGTCGCCGATATCCGTGCGCTGGGCGGCGATCTCCCGCCGGAGGAACCGGAAGAACCCGATCCCCTTCCGGCCGATGAGGTGCAGCTCGACCGTCGTCCCCGCGCCCTCCAGCTCGGCCATGCGCGCCCGCATCTCCCGGATCAGGTTGGCGTTGAACGCGCCACAGAGTCCCCGATTGCTCGTCACCCCGATCAGCGCCACGCGCTTCGGGGTCCCCTTCGGCTGACGCAGCAGCGGAAAGCGATCGACGAACTCGGGTGCCAGCAGGTCGCCGAGCACCTCGCCCAGCGCCTGCGCGTACGGCCGAGCGCCCACGACCCGGTCCTGAGACCGTTTCAGGCGCGACGTGGCCACCATCTCCATGGTCTTGGTGATCTGGCGGGTCTTCTCGACCGAGCGAACCCGCCGGCGCAACTCGCGCGTCTTGGCCATCAGGCGAGCGCCTTGAAGTCCTCGATCGCCTTTCGCATCTCCGCGATCAACTCGTCGTCGAGCGCGCGCCGGGTCCGGATGGTCCGGGCCACCTCGGGCCGACTACTGGAGATGAACTCCAGAAACTCGGTTTCCCAGGTCTGGATCTTGTCCGTGGACACGTCGTCCAGATAGCCGTTCGTTACGGCAAAGATCACGAGAATCTGGTGCTCGACCGGGAGCGGATGGTACTGGGGCTGTTTCAACACGCCCACGATGCGCTCGCCCCGCGCGAGTTGCTTCTGGGTCGCGGCGTCGAGGTCCGACGCAAACTGCGCAAAGGCCTCCAACTCGCGGTACTGGGCGTTGTCGAGCCGCAGGCGACCCGCCACCTGCTTCATCGCCTTGATCTGGGCGTTGCCTCCCACCCGGGACACGGAGATGCCCGGGTTGATGGC
>CAYWNR010000685.1:0-1897 GCA_964459705.1 uncultured Gemmatimonadaceae bacterium
CGATGACGCCAGCCGCCAGGATCCTCAACGCCGTGTCTCGGATCGGTCGCGTTGGAACGACTGCGGAATCCAACACCCGCGCACCCAGCTCCTCGGCCGCCTCCGCATACAAGGCGTTCTGGTACTGTTTCTGGACGTCCTGGTAGCGTGAGGCGGCCAGCGCCTCTTCCCGACTGAGCCGCTGCTCCTCGGTCGCACGCACCGGAATCTGCTGCAATTCGTGCCCCGCAGCGGCAACCCGTTCGCTGAGATCTCGCTCGCGGGTCTTGGTTTGCGCCAGCAGTCCCCGCGCGAGATCCGGGATCGTCCGTGTGCGCAGCTGCGCGACGTCCCGCTCCGACCGCAGGACGTTGGGGTTCTGGTCGGTGTACCGCAGGCGCAGCGTCGTCAGCTCGGCCTGCTTGTTGGTGAGCGTGGTGAGCGTCGATTGCAGCTCACTGGACTGCTGGACGACGCCGACGTACCCAAGTTGGTCGGCGGAAAGACCCGAGTCTCCCATCGCCGCCAGGGCTTGCTCGATCGCCTCTTGGTCCCGTCGGAGGCCGTCCAGTTCGAATCGCATGTTCGTGTAGTTGTCGAGCGCGGGATTGCTCATCCCCCGAACGCCGGGAGTCACCGGCGTTCCGCGCTCCTGCGGGAGCGTGTAGGTACTCACGCGGAACCGCTCATAGGCAATCTCGGACTCGCTCAACCGACGCTCGGCCGAGTCGAGTTGCATCTTGAGCGTGTGGGTCAGCTCGCGGTGCTTCGACAGGGACAGGGCGCGCGCGGAATCGACGAACCCGGACGCGATCCGGTTTACCAACGCGGTGACCCGGAACGGGCTATCCCCCTCGAGGCTGACCGCGAGCATGTTTGCGCCCCGTTCCTTGATCTGCGCTTGCACGCTCGCTTGGAGAGTCCGAGCCACGTCCCGCGGCGGCACCAGCCTGAAGCCGACGGTTCGGCCCGGTTGGATGCTGCCGGGTGGCGGCACCCAGGCAAGCCCAAGCTCCCTACCGATGGAGTCACCCAACGCGCCGCGTTCCAGCACGGTGCCGTCGGCCGAACGCAACACGTAGCTCTGCCCGTCGGCGGAGGCAAGGAGCTCGTACGCCCCCGGTTGGAAGCTGGACTTCAGCCCCAGTGTGGACACCGCCAACGAGTCATCGACCGAGACGGGTTGCACGTACAGATGTAACTCGCGGACGACATTATCCAACACGATGTAGGAAGTCTTGATCAACTCGACCCAGCCAAACGTCTGGAACAGGACATCCGGCTGGATCGGGTCGTTGCGTGTCGTACGTTCGGGAACCAGAATGGTCGCTTCCGCCACGTAGGTGGGCTTGGCGTTGCGCGACCCGACCACGCCAGCGGCGGTGCCGAGAATCGTGACGGCCAGGATCAGCCACTTGTACCGCACGAGCGCCGCGACGTAACGGCGCCAATTCAGTCCGGGCTCGTCCTCGACTGGCGCAGCGTAATCCGCAAGTGGCGCGAGCGGCTGGGCTAGCGACGTGCCGGGGACCGATCCTGGAGCAACTGGCAGATTCTCTCGCTTCACGCTCTCGCCGTCCGATGGTCGATCACTACACTATACGCAAGAAGTGGTTCACGAGACACAAGGCGCGGGACACGCTCGGAGCCTCGAACGCACCACGGCACCCCAGCCTGGGGGACCCCCGGGGCCCCAAGTGATGCGCTACGGCAACAGAGCGTGCTGCGGAGGCTCCCGTCAGTGTTGCGACTGGACAACATCAGAACAACAGCAGAACTTCAAGGCGTTCCCCGGTCGCGGGTTAACCGACAGGCCCTGGTCGTCGGTTCTGGGGCCTGGTCCCTGCCATCCTGAGGTCGCCCGTACGCGTCACTGGGCATGACGGCAAACACCTCGGAGAGCGAACTGAGCATGACA
>CAYWNR010000686.1:0-1887 GCA_964459705.1 uncultured Gemmatimonadaceae bacterium
GTTCACCCCCTGGGGGTTCACGCCCTCGAACACGCTGCGTATGGTGCCGTCCTTGCCACCGGCATCCATCGCCTGGAGAACCACCAGCACCTTGTGTCGATGTTCGGCGTAGAGCAGCGCCTGGAGCTCGTCGAGCCGCTCCCGCAGCTCGGCGCGCTCGCTCTTCCCCTCCTTCTTGCCGCCGTCGCCGCGATCTCCGGGATCCCACTCGGCGAGGTCCACCTTGCTGCCCGGCTCGACTCTGTATCGCGTCATCGCGTCACCTCCTCCTGGAACGGCCTCGCCTCCCACCGGATTCCGCTCCCACCCGGCCCGGGCCAGACGAGCCTCCTCGACCGCCGAGCCGGCGGCGGCGCGGCCCGGCACGCTCACGTCCTGGCCAACGCTACCCTGCACCGCCGGTAGCGGAGGCCTGCGATCAGCAGCGCGGCGATCGCCAGGCCATTGAACAGCACCACGTCGAGGTGGGTGTGCAGCGAGAAGATGAGGCCGAGGAGCGCGAGCCCCGCGTAGCACCCGAGCGCGAAGAGGACGAGGTGTGGCACGTCACCGCGGTAGAGCACCGCAAGAAGCCACAGGCACGCGCCCACGAGCGCGGCACAGCAGAGCACGAACACCGCCACGTTGAGACGCGCGTTGACGATGACGGCCGGCCCGACCAGGAACAGGATCGGCGCAGCTACGCCCCATCCGAACGGCGCGAAGCCGAGGTAGCCAGGTCCGTAGCGACGCTCCAGTCCGCGTCGCCCCGCGCCCAGCCGGACGGCCAACGCAATGAGCGCGATGGCGCCGAGGAACCCGAAGAAGTAGGCGAGCGGCGCGGAGAACGAGCCGGGCGCCGTGTAGAGCAGGTACCCGAGCGCCAGGAGCACAGCGACGAACGTCAGGCGCGCGCCTCGTGAGAGGAGCGGCCGCCGAGCGCGCTCGGGGAACAGCTCCTGGGCCAGGACGACCGGGAAGAACATCGACATGAACGCGTGCACGGTGAGGATGGAAACCATCCACGGGATGCCGACTCCGAGCACCACGCCGTAGCCGTTGTAGGACGCGGAGGCCGCGTGGCCGTCGATGAGGGTCTTCGCCACGACGCCCTCGTTGTAGAAGCCGTAGGCGTAGCACAGCACCACGGCGCCTGCCCACGACAGCCTCCAGCGCGGTATCGCGTCGGCGATGAGCAGCGCGGGGAGACCGTAGCTGAGCACGAGGATGAGGAGAAGGCCGGGGTTGGCCAGCCGATGAGGCGGCGTGTTGCCCGAGAGGAGCTCCACGAGGATAGGTGGCGCCAGCAGTAGGAAGGCATAGGGCGCGAGCCGCCGGAGAGTGGCCATGAGCCAGCTTCAGCTTAGTCGGCCCTGCCGGCGGCCGGACGTAGGCGGAGCCACGGCCGTTGCCGCAGGCGCCGCGCTCCCACCGGCTCGCGGGCACGCCCCGCGCGCGCCGCGCCCTACAGCGCCCCCAGCACCTCCACCCGCACCCCGTCGAGCGCCACCACGCCGACGAGCTCGCCCGGGTACCAGAGCGTGCGCGAGCGGTAGCGGCCGGCGGCGGGCGAGCGGTAGACCTCCACCCAACCGTGCGCCAGGTCGAGAAGCCAGGCCTCCCCCACCCCTCCAGCGGCGTAGCGCGGCAACCGGGACTGCATGGTGGTGGCCCCGCGCACTACCTCGACCGCCAGCAGCGCCTCGCTCCCCGGACGAGCCCGCGCCCGGCCGAAGCGGGGTGCGGCATCGAGCAGCGCCACGTCCGGGCGGAGCAGGTCGGCCTCGCCCAGGTGCAGCGCAGGCCGGAACTCCAACAGGGCCCTCCCGCCGATCAGCGGCTCGAGCCGCGATGCCAGCGCCACCACCGCCGCGACCTCCGGCGGGCGCGGCAACGGCGCCACCAGCA
>CAYWNR010000687.1:0-1870 GCA_964459705.1 uncultured Gemmatimonadaceae bacterium
TGCTGCCGGGCATGGAACTGCTCTACGTCGAGTGGCTTCGTCTCCAGAACCCGCGGATGCCGTTCGGCCCAACGCAGCAGAAGCTGCCAGGCCAGGACTATCCGAGCTTGGGGCTCCTGCGCGAAGTCGTCGCGTGGATCGTGCTGCTCGCCGAGCGCCTCGGCCTCGATGGCGTCGCGTCGACCTCTTCCGCGTACTACATGGCCGTGCTGGGACGGCACCACCTCCGGTTTGTCGACCCTGTGGCGAAAGCGACCTTCGAAGCCCTGTACACGCTGCTGCACGGGATGCCGCTGGCCGAGGCGGAGGGTGCGCTCGCGGAAGGCCGCGTCGTCGACACGAAGACGGGGCAGGTCGTGCAGTGGGAGCCTACGGTGACCGTGCTCCCCGTCAGCGAGCGCCTGCGCGAGCGGTCCGCGACGGCGCCGCCGCAGCCGCCTTCGTCGCCGGTCCTTCGGCTCGTCGCGCGCTGATCCTCGTGATCGGCGAGTGCCGGTCCACCACGGTCTGTCGGGCGCGGTCACCGGGCATCCCGAACCGATGCCGAGGGCGCTCCGGGCCGCGTTGACCGGAACCTCTGGCGCCCGCTAGATCACCCGCAGAATCAGGCCGAGCAGGAGCTGCAGGAGGAACCACGCCACGATGGGAGTAATGTCGATGATCCCGATCGGCGGGATGAACCGCCGGAGCGGCTCGACGATCCAGTCCGTGATCCGGTACGCCGGGCGCAGGAACCGATTGAAGCGACCCGCGCCCATCCACGAACCGATGACGCGGGCGATCAATGCCAGCAGCACGAGCTGTCCCGCCAGGTAGACCAGCAGCCGGAGCAGACCGTGCGGTCCGGATTGGGCGGCGGCGATGAGGGCCGTGGCCGTCTGGATCAGCCACTGCCCGATCGTCAACACGAGAATGCCGGCGATCACGACGAGGCCGAGGAACCACCAGGGAGCGTCCTGCGGATTCCGCCCGCGCGCGACTAGCCATCGCTCGACGGGAACGAGCACGGGATCACTCACTCTGCGTAACGTGCGCGCGAACCAGCCGAACGGGGAAAGGCGTCGGCTCGTCACCGCCCAGCTGCCGATGGCGATCACCAGGGCGGCGAGTCCCACGAGCAAGACGCCAAGACGGAGAAGTTCGTAGAGTGTCATGGATTTGTGCGTGAATGAACCTTCATGCCCTGTTCACGGCTCCCGTCCTCGTCGTGCCCGTACTGTTGATACCAACGGCTTCCGCGAGGTGCGTATGCGGACTGAGACGGAGGTCATCCTCCGCGGCGGGTTGTTTGCAGGCCTCATCGGCTACTTCACCATCGTCCTGTTCTTTGCCACCTACAACGTGATCGGCGGGCACTCACCCTTCGAGACCGCCGCGTTACTCGGTGGCGCGCTCTTCTTCGGCCTCCGCGATCCGGCGCAACTCGTTGTTACACCCGCGACCGTGCTGACGTTCAATATGGTGCATGCCCTCGTGATGCTGGGCATCGGATTCCTCACGTCCTGGCTCATTGCGAAGAGTGAGAAGTACCCCGTCAGTCAATATGCCGTGCTGATCGCCCTCGTGTTCGTGGGCGTCCATCTGTTCGCGGCGGTCTACTTCTTCGCCTCGCCGTTGATGGGGTCGGACGCCTGGTTCCCGATTGCGCTGGCCAGCGTCGCGGCGGCGGTCACCATGGGGTGGTACCTGCTGTGGATCCACCCCGCGTTGCGACACCAGTTGCGGGATCTGCCGATGGGAGACGTGCCGGGCGCCTGATTGCCCAACCGACCCCCTCCACATCGGAGAGCAGGAAGTGGGCATCGCGCCACATCCGCGAGTTCACTCGCCGATCACGCGAACGCCTCCGTGGCCAAATGCAATTGCTCCA
>CAYWNR010000688.1:0-1867 GCA_964459705.1 uncultured Gemmatimonadaceae bacterium
GGCTGACCCCAGACCCCGGCACCCCCCGGGCGGCCACGCCGACCTTCTTGTACGTGGGACGGCTGAAGCGTTATAAAGGAGTGGAAACGGCCATTCGCGCCATCGCGATCGCACGCCGGAGCGGCGTTGATCTTCGCCTCGAGATTGCGGGGCAGGGCGACGACCGCTCCCGGCTCGAGCAGCTGAGCCGAGCGCTCGGTCTCGGGGCAGGGGTTCGGTTTCTCGGGTTCATCTCCGAGGAGGAGAAGCGGACGCTGCTCCGTCGGTCCTGGGCCACCGTCTTCCCCTCGCTCAAGGAGGGATGGGGAATCACCAACGTGGAGGCAGCCGCCTGCGGCACGCCGGCCGTTGCCTCCGACAGCCCCGGGCTTCGGGAATCCGTGCGCCACGAGGAGACGGGCCTGCTCGTCCCCGGCGACGATCCCGAGGCCCTCTCGGCGGGCCTGCTGCGACTCGCCCGCGATCCCGCGCTGGTTGCCCGCCTTGGCCGGGGTGGCCGCGCGTTCGCCGAGTCCCTCTCGTGGGACGCGGCGGCACACCAAACGGCCGATCACCTCGACGCCCTCATCCGCGCCTCAGCGCGCGGGGGAAAGGAGTAACGTCCGTGCAAACCACGGTCACCGCCCGGCACTGCGAGATTCCGGACGACGTTCGGGAACGGGCACTTGAGGTGGCGGACAAACTCGCCCGCATGGCTCACCGACCCCAACGGATGGAGATCGTGTTCGACGAAGACCATCAACGCCACGTGGCGGAGCTGAAGATGTGGTTGCCGCGCGGCCAGACCCTGGTGGCCACGGCGGAAGCCACCGATTTCCGGACGGCGCTCGACCGCGCGGCGGAGAAGCTGCGCACGCAGCTCGAGAAGGCGGCTGTGCGGCCCCGGCGCCAGCCCGCGACGTGATCTGATGCCTCTGACCGTCCGCGATCTCCTCGCGGAGAAGCGCGAAACGCTCCACCTCGAGGTCCTGACCGGCGACCTCGGGTTGGAGCGGGAGATCGCCGTGCCCGAGATCTCGAGTCCGGGATTGATCCTGGCGGGATTCACGGCGCGGTTTGCCAGCAAGCGCCTCTACGTGCTCGGCCAGACGGAGGTCGCCTATTTGAACTCGCTGACCCCCGAGGCGCGGCGGACCTCGCTCGAGACGTTCTTCGTGCTCGATACGCCGTGCCTGTTCATCACCAAGGACCAGGACCCGCCCGACGATCTGATTGCCGTCGCCACTGAGCGGGGCGTGCCCGTGATGCGGTCGGCACTCAAGACCGCGCAGTTCTACCAGCGCATCACGCCGTTCCTGCAGGAGGCATTCGCGCCCCGGGTCGCCGTCCATGGCTCGCTCGCGGACGTGTATGGCGTCGGTCTGCTGTTCGTCGGCCAGTCGGGCATCGGCAAGAGCGAATGCGTGCTCGACCTGGTCGAACGCGGTCACCGGCTCGTGGCCGACGACGTCGTCCACGTGGTGCGGCGCGGCGGTGACATCCTGATCGGCCGCGGCCACGAGTTGTCTCACCACTACATGGAAATCCGCGGCATCGGGCTCGTGGACGTCCGCGCGCTGTTTGGCATCCGGTCCGTGCGCCAGCAGAAGCGCATCGAGGTCGTGGTGGAGTTGCAGGTGTGGGACAGCACGCTGGAGGTGGAGCGGACGGGTCTCGACATCCACACCACCACGATTCTCGGTGTGGAAATACCGAAAATGGTGGTCCCGCTCAACCCGGGGAAGAACATCACCGTGATCTCGGAAGTGGTGGCGATGAACCACCTGCTGCGGTACAGTGGGTACGACCCCGCCCGGGCCTTCAACGATCGTTTGATCAAGCGGATGGCCGAGCAACGCGAGCTCCGCGAGTACTTGAGCGAAGACAA
>CAYWNR010000689.1:0-1866 GCA_964459705.1 uncultured Gemmatimonadaceae bacterium
TCGGCGAGCGCAACAAGCACGTGGACAACCACATCATCTGGATCGACCCGGACAACACGGATCACCTCATCATCGGGTGTGACGGTGGTCTCTATGAATCGTACGACCGGGGCCAGACCTACGATTGGTTCCAGAACCTGCCGCTCGGCCAGTTCTACCGGGTCGAGGCGGACAACGCGATGCCGTTCTACAACGTGTACGGCGGCACGCAGGACAACAGCTCCGTGGGTGGCCCCTCGCGCACGCGCACGCGGATGGGCGGCCGCAACAGCGACTGGTACCTGACGCAAGGCGGCGACGGCTTCTACTCGCGCGTCGATCCCACGGACCCGAACACCGTGTACGCCGAGTCACAGCACGGCGTGCTGTCGCGGTTCAATCTCGCGACCGGTGAAGACGTCAACATCGTACCGCAGGCCGAACCGGGCGAGCCGGGGCTGCGGTGGCATTGGGACGCGCCGCTCATCATCAGTCCCTTCTCGCACACGCGTCTCTATTTCGCGGCGCAGCGCCTGTTCCGGAGCGACGACCGCGGTGACACTTGGACGCCCGTGAGCGGAGACCTGACGAAGCAGATTGACCGTAACAAGCTGAAGATGATGGGCCGGGTGTGGGGCGTGGACGCGGTGGCCAAGAACACGTCCACGTCGCTTTACGGCACCATCGTCACCGTTGCCGAGTCCCCCATGAAGGAAGGGCTGCTATGGGTGGGGACCGACGACGGCCAGCTCCAGGTGAGCGAGGATGGTGGTCAGAACTGGCGTGCGATCACGTCAGTGTCGGGCGTGCCGGACACCACGTTCGTTTCGCGCGTGACGCCGTCGGCATTCGACGTGAACACGGTCTACGCCTCGTTCGACAATCACAAGTCGGGCGACTACAAGCCCTACATCGCGAAGAGCACGAACCTGGGCCGGTCGTGGACCATGATCACCGGCAACCTGCCCGAGCGCGGGACGGTGTACGTGGTGATCGAGGACCAGAAGGACCCCAACATGCTGTTCGCCGGCACGGAATTCGGATTGTGGGTCACCAACAACGGCGGCCAGCGTTGGACGCAGATCCGCGGTGGGCTCCCCGTCATCATGGTCCGCGATCTCACGATTCAGAAACGTGAGGACGAGCTCGTGCTAGCGACGTTCGGGCGCGGGTTCTACGTGCTCGACAACCTCGAGCAGCTCCGCGCGGCCACGCCGCAACTGCTCGCGAAGGACGCCGCGTTCTTGCCCATCAACCGCACGCCGCTCTTTTCCCAGTCGTCGCCGGACCCGAACTGGCAGGGCGCGCGGTTCTGGACGGCCAGCAATCCGCCGAGCGGCGCAACGATCATGTACTACCTCAAGAGCGCCATCCGCACCAAGAAGCAGCAGCGGCAGCAGGCGGAGCGGGCGGCGGAGCGCCGTGGTGATGACGTGTTCTATCCGTCGTGGGACGAGTTGCGGGCGGAGGATCAGGAGGAAGCTCCGACCATGATCCTCACCGTGACGGATCCCGAGGGTCGCGTCGTGCGCCGGCTCACCGGCCCAACGAGTGCCGGCATCAGTCGCGTGACGTGGGATCTCCGGTATCCGTCGTCCACGCCGGTCACGCCGCCGCGCACCGGAGGCGGTGGGTTCGGTGGTGGCTTCTTCTTCGGCGGCGGCGGTGGCCCCTACGTGGTGCCCGGGACGTACAAAGTGTCGCTCGCCAAGGAAGTGGACGGCGTGGTGACACCGCTCAACGTGGAGCAGACGTTCGAGGTGTATCTGCTCGACGGCGACAAGAGCCCGCGCACGCCGGCGGTGCTCGCGTTCCAGCAGAAGTCCGCGGCCTTGCAGCGCGCGGCACTCGGCGCCAACGCGGCACTCGGTGAGGCGATGAGCCGCG
>CAYWNR010000690.1:0-1861 GCA_964459705.1 uncultured Gemmatimonadaceae bacterium
CCGGCGGGAGCGGGCGTGGAGATCTGCACGGGCAATGACGCCGTGGCGCCGAACGGCACGTTGAGCGTGCCCGGCATGCTCAGCACCTGCACCGAGACCGGCACCGAGAGCGTCCCGTCGGCATAGCCAAAGTCCGCCGCGCTCGCGGTGAGCGTTGCGGTCCCACCCGCGACCCCGTTCACCAGTACCCGCCCGAACGTCCCGTTCTCCGGGATGAGCACGCCGCCGTTGGCGGACGGATCCACATCCAACACGCCTGTGTTGTCCGACGAGACCGCGACGAAGACGCCACCGGTGCCGACCGGCGCCGGTGCGGTCAGCGTGACCTCGAGGGTGTCACTGCTCCCCACCCGCACCCGGTTGCCGCCCGCGATGGCCAGCAGAATGGACGGGTTCGGGAACGTGGCCGTTGCGGTGAAGACCACCGGGGTGAGCGTGTCCACCGTGGCGGTGGCGGTCTGCGTGATCTTGTTCGTGCTCAGCGTCCACGAGGCCTGGGTCTGCCCCGATCCATCGGTGGTGCTCGACGCCGGCGTGACCATCCCATCGAGTGTATTCCAACTCACCCCGACGTTTGGCACGGGGTTGCCCGCCGAGTCCCGGACCTCGACGACGAGCGGCGCCGCGAGCGCAGTCCCCGCATCCGCGCTCTGGTTGTCGCCCGAGACGATCACGACCTGCGCCGGCGCGCCCACCGTCGCGCTCGCCGAGAACGTCACGTCCGGCAGGCCCGGCAGGCTCGCCGTGAGCGTGTTCGTACCTGGCGCCCCCAGGGTCCACACGCCCACCGAGGCGATCCCACTCCCGTCGCTCACCGGCGTCGTGTCCGCCAGCGTGCCGCCCCCGGTCACCGCGAACGGGACTGCGACGCCCGCCATCGGCGCGCCGGCGGTGTCGGTCAGGAGGACCGACGGCGCGACCGCCACGTCGGTACCTGCCAGTGCGGTCTGCCCATCCCCCGCGTTGAGCGTCATGCTGGTCACGCCACCCGTGCTCGTGGCGAGCGCCAGGAACTGTACGGGCGTGATCCCGGCGACCGTAGCCGTCAAGGCATTGAGCCCGATCGTCGCGCCGAGCGTCCAGGAACCCACGGACGCGAGGCCGTTCGCATCGGTCGTGTCCGTGGCGCCCGTGAGCGTCCCACCGCCCTGCGTCACCGCGAACACCACCTCGACGTTCGGGACCGGATTGCTCTGCGCATCGGTGACGCGCACCTGCGGCGCCGTCGCCACCGCCGTGCTCACCAGCGCGCTCTGGTTGTCCCCGGCCACGGCGGTCACCGCCCCCGGCCCGGTGGACTGGCCGGTGGCGCTGAAGGTGACACTCGCGCTTGGGAGGACGGGCGTGGTGGCGGTCACGGTCTGCGTGCCGGCCACGTCACCCAACGTCCAGGTGACGCGGGCCCGGCCGGCCGCGTCTGACAGAACCGAATCCGCCGAGATTGTCCCCCCGCCGAGCACGACCGCGAACCGGATCCAGACACCCGGCACACCGACCCCATCGCTGGCCGTGACGCGCGCGACCAGCGGTTGTGGAAGAAGTGCCCCAGCAGGGCCCGTCTGGCCCGACCCCGAATCCGCCAGGAGCGTCGCCGGCGGCAGGGTCACGCTCACCGTGCCGGTGTCCGCGGGCCCGGTGAGCAACGTCGCCACGATCCGGGCCGTCCCCCGCGCCACACCCACGACCTCTCCGACGTTCAGCGCCGGCACCTCGGCTACGGCGAGGTCGAGGGAGCTCCACGCGATCGGCGTTCCCGGAATGGGTACTCCGTCCGCATCCACCGCCACGGCGGTCGCCGGCACCGTGTCACCCGCGAGGATCGGTGTGGTCGGTAGCTCCGCGGTGACCGCTACGGCGTTGG
>CAYWNR010000691.1:0-1861 GCA_964459705.1 uncultured Gemmatimonadaceae bacterium
GGACGGGGTGCGGCGCGACGTGCTGGTGGTGGATCCCGCTGGGTGGAAGCCGGGCACGTACGTGCTGCGCGTTCGGATCGAAGAGCGCGAATCGGGGCGGACGGCCACGTCGGAGCGAAACGTGGTCGTGGTGAGGCCGGGACCGTGAGTCTGGAGGTGGCGGTCGATGTCCTTTCCAGGTAGCTGGAGTCCACCCAGGCGGACGCCGGAAGAGCAGGACGGAACCAGGGGTTGTCCGGCTCAGGCGCCCGGGGACCGGCCTTGCGCTGGCCACGCTGTCGCGTATCCTGCTCAAAGGGGGGGTAGCAGGTACGATGTCCTGGCTACCATGGGAGGTCTGATGACATCCCGTCCCATCCTGCTCGCCCTCCTCTGTTCCATTCTCCCCGCGACCGCCGCTGCCCAGTGGGATTCCGCGACCGCCGCGCTCTTGGCAGGTGCGGATACGGGCGCCGCCCTCGCGCACCTGCGCGCCCAAGCGAAGGCAACGGACACGCCGGAGAGCTGGTGTGCGCTGGCGGAGCTCCTCACTGCGACCGCCACGACCCAGCAGTCGAGCTGGCAGATCCGGTACGAAGCGTCCGAAGCGTTCGCCCGTGGCCTCCCGGGTGGCGATGTCCAATGCCTCTATGGCTACGTACTGCTCAAGGAGAAACAAGGAACGCGGGTAGACGCGCAGCGTATGCTGGGCCGTGTGGAGAAGCTCCTGGCTTCGGGCAGCGGTGAGGCGACGACCGCGTTCCGCGCGGAGTTGCTCTACCGTCGAGCGCTGTTGATGGACGACTGGTTGCGGAACTTCGACTTTCTCGTCCAGGCGCCGATGACGCTGTTGGTCAGCACTCCGAGCTGCATCGACTATGGCTACTTCTGCGAGAACTTCGCGCGACCGCGGATCTTCAACGAGCGGTTCCTGGAGGCGCCGAGCCTGGCCTCGGCGGTCACCAACCAACGACGCGTCGTGGTGCAACTGCTCGACTCGGCCCTACGTCTGGATCCCTTGCACGCCGATGCGCAGCGCCTACGGCTACGGCGTGCGCTCGTGGAGGGAGACTGGGACGGGTTCGCGACCCTCGCGGCGCGGTGGGCCCGGCTCGACCCGGCGGCGGTCACGCCGCGGCTCGCGGTGCTTGGCGCCCAGGTGCACGACACCGCGTACCGAGAAGCCGGTCAGACCCTCGTCGCCATCGACTCGCTGATCCCGGACTCGCTCCGTCCTGTCTTCGAGCGGCTCGACGTGATCAGCCGTGACGTCGATCTTGCGCGCGCCGAGGAGGTATGGGAGCTGTCGGACCCGCTGTACCTGACACCGGAAAACGAACGCCGCTTACAGCTGTATGCACGGATGGCGCTGGCCGACGTCGTCTTCACCGACCCGACGCAGGGAATCGCGGGGCGGGATACGCAGCCTGGGAAGTTGGTCCTGCGGTACGGGTGGCCCGCCCATATCTGGGAGGTGGAGCGGGATGCGAGCAAGGAAGTCGACCCGGTGACCATGCGCATTCTGCTGGGAGAACTGGATGGCCCGCTCCCGCGCGTGACGGCCAAGGGTGGCGGCCGATGGACCTTCTTCAACTACAATCTGGACATCCCGAGCTTCGTCTTCGAGCGACACCTCTCCGAACGCGCCTTGCAGTACAAGCAGATGACCCAGACCGAGGAGTGGGACAGCGCGATGGCCCGCGTCCTGCCGTCGAGCTACGACAGTCCTTATCGGGCCGGGTCACTGAGCGCGCTCATGACGCGGTTCCCTCGGCCGGGCCGCCCGGTCCTGGAGGTACATGCGCGGTTCGGCTCGGAGCCGGCGGCACCGGACGCCGAGCGCGTGGACGTGGGGCTGTTCGTGCACGAGCGTGTCGAGGGG
>CAYWNR010000692.1:0-1850 GCA_964459705.1 uncultured Gemmatimonadaceae bacterium
CCCACGGGGGATCAGCGACAGGCGCGAGAGGGCGTGTGCGACGATTTCCATCGTGGATTGCCGCTGTTGCCGCTCGTGGGGGTGAGTGTCGCATTCTGACCGGTGGGTGTCGGCGCTGGTCACGGCGCACCGCGAGGCCCTGTTCCGGTATCTGGCGCGGTTCACCGGTGACGCGGATCTCGCGGAGGACCTGGTGCAGGAGACGTTCGTCCGCCTGAGCACGCACCCGCCCGCGGAGCGGAGCGAGCCGAAGCGGTGGCTCTTCACGGTGGCGACGAATCTCGCGCGGGACGCGCACCGGGTGGCACACCGCCGATCGGAGCTGATCGCCGCGGCGCACGACCGCTTCCCGATTCCGGATCCCCCGCCGGATCCGGCGGCGCTCGCGGAACGGGATGAGCGGCGCGCCAGGGTGCGCACCGCGCTTGCGGGGTTGGGGGAACGCGATCGGACGGTGTTGCTGATGCGCGAGGAAGGCTTCAGTCATCGCGAGATTGCGGAGGCCGTGGACACGACGACCAAGTCGGTGGGCACGATGATCGCGCGGGCACTTGACAAGATGGCGCGCGCGCTCGGACCGGAGGTCGCATGACGGCGCACGTAGAGGATGGGGCCCTCGTTCGCTATCTGGATCACGAGTGCGACTCCATCGAACGGGTCGAGGTGGAAGCGCACCTCGATGGGTGTGATAGCTGCGGGACGCGGGTTGCCGAGCTGCGGCGGCACAGCGCGAGCGTGTCGATCGCGTTGCGAGCCGTCGATCGTCCGATGCTGGCAAGGCGACCGGCGCGCCGGTGGGGGATGCGTGCGGCGGCGGCGGCCCTGGTCGTCCTGGGGGTGGCGGGGTCCGTACGACCGGTGCGCGCGTGGATCATTGGGAAGACGCAAGCGCTCTGGGCCACCGTGATGGGGAGCCGCGACGAGCAACCGGGCCCGGCTCCGGGCGCGCCCGTCCGATCGGCCTCGGTCACCTTCGTACCGTCCGGAACCGAGTTCACCGTGGAGATCGTCAGCCGACAGCAGACGGGGCGACTCGTGGTATCCGCCATCCCGGGTGACTCGGCGACCACGGTGGTGCTCGATGGATCCGGAACCGAGAATCTCATCGTCCTCCCCACCGGGCTCCGCATTGCGAACTCGGAATCATCGTCCGCAAGCTACGAGATTCGCCTGCCCGACCGCCTGGCCCGTATCCAGGTGCGCGTGGGAACCGCGGCGCCCGTGACCTTCGATCCTCGGCAAGGGTCAATGGAGATAGACCTGGGACGACAGTGACGCTGTCAGAAATCAGCGAGGCGGGTCGTTCTCTGGATGGGTGGTGACGGGACGCGGTGACGCTGATTGTCGTGGCGCGGTGCCCACTGTCGCAGTCGGAAACATCGGAGGGAGTATGCGAAAGATAGGCCTATTGACCTTGGGGTTGGTGGCGCTGGCGGCATGCCACGACGCGGTAACGACCACCGGCGGCGGGACGATGAGCCAGGTGCTGCTGACGGACGCACCTTTCCCCTTCGATCAGGTCAAGAGCGTTGACGTGTACATCGAGAGTATCGACGCCGCCACGACGTTCGACACGACCACCACGGTCGATTGGACGACCCTGGTGACGCCGGATCGCAGCTTCAATCTGCTGGACGTGCAGGACGGCGAGACGGCGTTGCTCGGCGAAACCGAGGTGAAGGCGGCGCAGTACGCGGCCATCCGCATGGTGATCCGGACGGATCTCTCGAGCATCACGCTGGCGGACGGCACGCCCGCGACCGTCAACTGGATGGGCCCGGCCACGCAGACGATCCACGCGGCGGTCGAACAGCCGCTGTCCCTGACGGACGGCACCAACCCGGCCGACC
>CAYWNR010000693.1:0-1844 GCA_964459705.1 uncultured Gemmatimonadaceae bacterium
CGCGTGGCGCATGCTGTGAGGTCCGCAGCGGTCGGGAAGACGGATCGCCGCGCGCCGCGCCCACGTATGGAATGCGTCTCTGATAGCGCCCAGGCCGAGAGGACCGAGCGGGAACTCGACCCGCAGGAAGAGCCGACGGTGCACCGACGCGGGCCGGCCACTCCGGAGGTAGTCAAGGAGCGCCGCCGCGACCTCGTCGGTAAGCGGCAGGAGGATGGGCGTCCCAACCTTGGGCCGGGGAACGAGAATCTGGTCGTCGCGCCAGGCAACGTCGTTGAGGTCCAAAGTGCGGACCTCGCTCGATCGCAGTCCGTACGTAGCGACGAGGAGGAACATCGCGAAGTCGCGCCGTCCCTTTGGCGTCGAGCGGTCGATGGCGCGCAGGAACGTGCGGACCGTCTCCCACGGCAGCGCACGAGGCAGGCGCTCTCCGCGCCAGACGCGAGGCGACTCGACATGCGCGTCGAGACCCGGAGGCCCTTCATCTGTAGCGGCGAGAAACCGCAGGAACGCGCGTAGCGTCCCGGTGATCTGCCCCATCCTGCTGCGACCCACGCGCCCGCCGGCCTTCGTCACAAACGTCTCGACGTCTGTGATCCGAAGCTCACGGAGTTGCTGCGGGCAAGCGTCGTAGTCGAGGAAGCGCAGGAACTCGGTGATCGTCGCGGCGTGCATCGCGATCGTGCTGGGGCAAAAGCCGCGAACACGATCGAGGTACCGCTGGTAGTCGGCGACGCGACGCTGCGTGGCCGTCGACGGTGTCGGTGTCAACTCGCCTTGCTCCTCCAGGTACTGCGTGAGCGAACGGACGAGCGCGCCTTGGGCTGGCGAGTTGAACGGCGTCGGCGGCGGCGCAAACGCCAGGAGCGCGGATGCCGTCAAGTCGCCCAGCGCGCGCACCCGGCGCCGGCGAAGCGCGCAAGCGAGCGATTTCGCGGCGCTCATGCGCCGTGCAATTGCACGCCGCGGGTAGCCCTGCGTGTGAAGCCAGACGCAGAGACCTTCAAGCGAAGCGCCCAGGACGGGCAGGGACAGGTAGCGGGCGTGGGCCCGCGGGAACAACGACTCGATCATCGCGACCTCCTGTTGGGGTGCGCCGAACGTGGCGCGGTCGCGATGCTACGAGGTTTCGTTATGTGGAGTCGGACGGCTCTGAAAGCGCGCCGCTACGTGATCTGGAGGGGCTCACTCCACATAACCAGGCGCTTCACATGAGTCCAGTTATGTGGAGCTCCACATAACTGGACGTGTGGAGCCGCAAGATCGTCGGCTGGACCGTGGAGGTCGAGGAGTCGGCCGAACGGGCCCAGGCGATGCTGGGCGAGGCGTTCGCCGACGAGGGCGTTCGACCGGGCCAGCTGGTGCTGCACTCGGACAACGGCGCGCCGATGAAAGCGGGGACGACCCTCGCCTTCCTCCAGGGCCTGGGCGTCGTCCCCTCCTTCAGCCGTCCGAGCGTGAGCAACGACAACCCCTACTCCGAATCCCTGTTCCGCACCGCGAAGTACCGCCCTGAGTACCCGGAGCACTTCGCGTCCATGGAGCAGGCCCGCGCCTGGGTGACGTGGTTCGTCACCTGGTACAACACCGAGCACCGGCACAGCGCGCTGAAGTTCGTGACGCCACAGCAGCGACACGCCGGCGAGGACGTCGCCATCCTCGCCCGCCGCACCGCCGTCTACGAGAAGGCCAGGGCACGCAATCCGCGGCGCTGGAGCCGCGCGATCCGCGACTGGACACCCGTCGAGGAGGTCCTCCTCAACCCCGCTCCGAGCGCTACCCCGTACGCGACAGAGGTCGCATAGCCAGATGACTCGAGGCGACAACTACCTTGACACCCGCCG
>CAYWNR010000694.1:0-1825 GCA_964459705.1 uncultured Gemmatimonadaceae bacterium
GCGAACGGCGAGGAGAACCGCGACGGCACGAACGCCAGCTACAGCCGCAACTGGGGTGCCGAGGGCCCGACCGAGGACCCGCGCATTCTGCGGTTGCGCCAGCGCCTCACGTTCAACGTCATGGCGACGCTCGCGTTCTCGCAGGGCGTGCCGATGCTCTCGCACGGCGACGAGCTGGGACGCACCCAACAGGGCAACAACAATGCCTACTGCCAGGACGGCGAGCTCACCTGGATCGACTGGACCCTGACGCCGGAGCGGCGCACGCTGCTGGACTTCACGAGGCAAGTGCTCGCCATCCGGCGGGCGAATCCGGTCCTCCGGCGGCGCACCTTCTTCGGTGGGGCTCCCGTGGCGCAGTCCGGGCTCAAGGACATCACGTGGCTCCGCTCCGACGGCAAAGAACTGGCGGACGCGGACTGGCATGACCCGCGACTCCGCGTCCTTGGGATGCTGCTCCACGGTCGGGCCACCGACGAGCGTGACGTCCGAGGACGGTTGGTGGTCGGCGAGACCGTCCTGCTGGCGCTGAACGGTGGCGGCCGCTCGAGCCGCTTTGTCCTGCCGACCATGCCGGGGCCCGGCCACTGGGTCCAGGAGGTGCACACGGCCAGGCCGGGCGTTCGCATGGTTCGCGCGGACGCGGTAGCGCTCGTCGCCCATTCCTTGATTCTCCTGCGGTATGAGGAGTCCGGATGAGCCGAACTACGAAACCGACCGACGCGATACTGCAGATTCCTCCGGAGGATCGCGAGCGGCTCGTTACCAGCGAGCATACCGAGCCGCATGGCGTGCTGGGTGCGCATCCCGCGCCGGACGGCCGCGGCACCGTGGTGCGCGCGTTTCATCCCGACGCCGCCTCGGCGGAGTGTCAGGTGGAGGGCGCCGAGAAACCGACCGCCATGAAGTCGCTCGGCGATGGCCTGTTCGCCGCGCGGCTCCGGCGCACGCTGCCGTTCCGCTACCTGATCCGATTTCGCTTTCCCTCCGGCGACACGTGGGAGCACCCGGACCCATACCAGTTCCTGCCCACGCTCGGCGAGATGGACCTGCACTTGTTCAACGAAGGCACCCACCGCCAACTGTGGACGCGGCTCGGCGCGCATGTCCGCCAGGTGAATGACGTGCGGGGCGTGAGCTTTGCGGTCTGGGCTCCAACGGCGCGGCGCGTTTCGGTGGTCGGCGAGTTCTGCCGCTGGGACGGGCGGTTGTTCCCCATGCGTCAGCTCGGGAGCTCGGGCGTCTTCGAGCTGTTCGTGCCCGGCGTGGAGCCAGGGGCGCTCTACAAGTTCGAGATCAAGACGGCGGCGGGTGATATCCGCATCAAGACCGATCCCATGGCCGCGAGCATGGAGTTGCCGCCCGGTACCGCGTCACGCGTGTACGAGAGCCAGTACGCGTGGAGCGACGACGATTGGACGGCCGCGCGCGCGGCGCGCGACCCGCTGCGGGAACCCATGAGCGTGTACGAGGTGCACCTCGGTTCGTGGGCCCGCATGCCTGAGGAAGGGCATCGCCCGCTCTCCTATCGAGAGATCGCGCCCAAGCTGATCGACCACGCGCGCCGACACGGCTTTACCCATCTCGAGTTTCTCCCCATCGCCGAGCATCCCTTCACCGGATCGTGGGGATATCAGGTCTCCGGCTACTACGCGCCCACCGCCCGGTACGGCACTCCCGACGATCTGCGGTATCTGATCGACCAGTGCCATCACGCGGGGATTGGGGTCATCCTGGATTGGGTGCCGGCGCATTTCCCGAAAGACGATTTCGCGCTGCGGCGCTTCGACGGTAGTGCGCTGTACGAGCACGAGGACCCGCGGCG
>CAYWNR010000695.1:0-1817 GCA_964459705.1 uncultured Gemmatimonadaceae bacterium
GCCTGCACCGCGGCGCCGTCACGTCCGCCAGCACGAGCTCGAACCGCGCCGCGCCGTCGCCCTCACGCCCGACCTCGCGGAATCCCATGCGCGGGTAGAGATCCCGTACCAGGGCGTTCTTGGGCGTGGGCAGATAGCGACCCAGGAGCCGCGTCACGCCGGAGGCACGCGCCGCTTCGACCAGCGTATCCAGCATGCAGTCTTCCATCTGTCGCCCGATCACGCGGCAGCTCATCAGCCACGTGTCGATCTCCCACGTCGTCGGGTCGTCGTCGGCCGTCGCCGCGATCATCAGCCCGATCAAGCCGTGGTCCCCGAACCGGTCGCGCAGCTTGAAGTACCGCGTCCACCACCGGTCCGACGCCATCATCTGGCGCACGCGCTCCTCGTTGTGGCGACGGGTGGTCACGTTGAACTGGTTGGTCTTGCCGAGCAGCTGGACGACCCGCCCGAGCACCTGATCGGTGAACGGACCCGTCTCGGCGGTCATGTGGAGACCGCGCAGGAAGTCCTCCAACGACGCCGCGGTGGAGCGCAGCTCCTCGCGCTGCGCGTTGGTACGATAGCTCTCCGTCCGCAGCCGATCTTCGTCCGACAGGGTCCACGCCTCGAAGTAGCGACCCCGCTCGAGCGCGGCCACCAGATCCGCCGGGTCCGGACCGACCTCCGGCACCGCAATTTCGGGCAGCTCCGCCCGCACGCGCGCGCGCTCCACGGGATTGTCGTCCAGGAACACGAAGCTGTCCAACCCCAGGTTCAGCGCCCGGGCCATCTCGCGCAGATTCTCGACCTTGTCGCGCCAGTTCGCGCGGAAGATGGCGAAGTCGTCCAGGCGGAGCACCATGCCGTCGTGCCGCTCGAACGGCGCCCGCGCGTCCGCCTCGTTGTTCTTCGAGCACACCGCGAGCACGATGCCGCGCTCCTTGAGGTCGCGGGCGTACTGCTGGAGGGCGGCGTGCGCCTCGCCGGCGGCGGACGGCGGGCCCACCTGGATGCCCTCCAGGCCATCCTCGCCGATGATCCCGTGCCATACCGTGTTGTCGAGGTCGAGCACGAGCACCTTCCGCGTGAGCCCCAGCGCCGCGCGCAGCAACGCCACCTGTCGCTCCACCAGGGCCGGCAGAGCCCCCGGCGCCGGATGCTGCTTGGCGGTGTGCCAGTATCCGGCGTCGGCCCACGCGGCGGCCCCCACGTCACCGGCGAGTCGCTCGAGATCGAGCACCGCCACCGTCGCGGGCGCGGCATCCATCAGGCGCCGGTTGATGGCACGCAGCATGGCCACTCGGCCCCCCTCCAGCACCGAGCCCAGATTGCCGTAGGCATCGTGGGACGGGAGATCGAAGCCATGCTGAATGACCGTGCACGGCTGCCGCGCCAGCAGCGTCTCCCACAGCTGCTTCGTCGAGCCCACCAGCTCCGCGACGCGGGCGCCGGCATCCGCCGCGAAGGCCGGCAGGTGCGCGTCGCGCCAATGCACGACGATCAGCACCACGTCCGGACGAAACGCGTACAGGCCCGACCCCGGATCGAGGATCTCCTGGCGCAGGTTCCCGTACGGTCCCACGTAGGTCTCGGCGTCGATCCCGTCGCGAAAGGCCAGCAGGTGGAGGAGCGGCACGAGCAAGTCCGTGGTGGAGCTGGCCACCACGCCAAGCCGGACGCGGCGGGCGGCGGGCGGCGCCTCGCGCCGGCGCAGGCGACCGTACAGGCGGGCCGCGCGCTGGAGAAACGACGCGTCGGCCGTGCGACCCACGGCCGCCCGCAGGTCGGCGTACGCGTCCGCGACGGCGCCGGCGGCCCCGCGGAGCCGCGCCCGC
>CAYWNR010000696.1:0-1815 GCA_964459705.1 uncultured Gemmatimonadaceae bacterium
TGGCATCCGCCACACCGCCCACCACCTGGGCGAAGAGCGAGCGCCGCGCGATGGCCTCGACGGTGAACCGCAGGTCGACGGTGTAGTGCGCCGATCCCGTGGAATCCCGCTGGAGGTCGTAGTTCTCCCACAGGAGCGCCACGGAATCTCCGGGGCGGAACCGCCCGCCGTTCGGCTCGATGAGGAAGTCCGACCAGCGCGCCGGCGCGGAATCGCGCGGGGCGACGCGCCCGGCGACGAGGATGTCCGAGAGGTCCAGGGGCCCGGTGGGATATGTCCGCACGTCCACCGTCTCCATCCCACGGGCACCGCGCTCCAGCGGCGGCACGAACGCCTCCGCGCGCAGCAGATACGATCCCTTGGTCAGCGCGAGACGCCAGCTGCGGTGGACGACGCCGTCGACACCCGCGTCGCGGACGACTTCCCTCCGCCGGTCCCGCTGCAGCTCGTTTCCCGCGTCGTCAGTGACGACGGCCCCCGTCATCATGGGAAGGTCGGCGATGGGGACGGAGTCGGTCATCCGCGTGATCGGAATGGCCCCGAACACCGCCACCGCGGTCGTGTCGCCGGAGCCGCGAAACTGCGCGACCTGGACGAGAATCGTGTCGAGCATGCGATAGAGCGGGATGTTGTCGAAGCGGGCCGGGCTCTCTTCCTGCGCCACGCGAAGGCCTTCGCGCGACTCGCCGGCGAATCGCGCGCGCGTGTATCCGGGGGTCAGCGTGAACTGGAAGCGGAAATGCGTCTGTGCATACACCCAAACGATCCGGCTGCGGTCGAAGACCATCCAGAAGTCCGGCGGGCCGAACCGGATGTAGACGGCGCCGATGTCCGTCTCATAGCCGCGGAATCGGAGCCACCGGTCGCTCCACCGATGCTCGGTGTAGGTGATGCGCGCGTAGAATTCCGCCTGGACCTCGTTGGTCCCCGTGAGCACCAGCGGCTGCGCGACTCGCCAATAGAGCGAGTCCAGCCCCGCCTGCTCCACGGCTCCCGCCTGTTCCCACTGGATCCGATTGGCGTGCCGCATGATCTGGCCGAGGTCGCGGTAGGGCGCGATGTCGGCGTCCGACATGCGAGTAAACGCGGAATCGAAGGTCGCGTTGGCTTCGCGCCAGCGCCCGGTGCGCGCATACGCGAGTCCCAGGAGGGCCCACGCGCGGCCGCTGTCCGGAACGAGCCGGACGAGGCGCTGCGCCACGGGCACCGTCTCTTCCCACCGGTACGTTTCACCCAGGAGGACCACGAGCAAACCGGTGCTCGGGATATCGGATCTGCGGAGACGCAGGATGTCCCACAGGTTTCCCTCCGCCTCGACCAGATCCTCGCTGGCGACGGGGACCTCGCGCACGCCGCGATCCAGGAACTCCTGCCAGTACTGCCAGCGGTCGAACACCGCGGGCACCGCCAGTTGCCGGTCCGCCTCGAGCGGGGCGTAGCGACGACCGAAATGCTCGTACCGCTCCCACGCGGCGCGAGCGAGACGGTATTGGGCGTCGGCCAGCCGTGCGGCGTCGCCGGTCTGCCGGGCGGCATCCTCGGCTTTGCCGACCAGGCCGTTCACCTGGATTCTGAGCGTGGTCAGATCGACGGACCGAAACAGGTCGGCGAGTGCCAGCCAGTACTTGGCGCTGTCCGGCTCGAACCGGGTGGCGTACCGGAAATGCTCCTCGGCCTTGCGTCGCGGCGCACTCACCCGGTCGTCGGGATTCTGGCGTGCGAGGTAGATCCGGCCGGCCACGAAATGCGCTTCCGCGTTTCGCACGTTCTCGTGGATGAGCCCCTCGAGCATGGCGAGCGCGCCGACCGTGTCGC
>CAYWNR010000697.1:0-1811 GCA_964459705.1 uncultured Gemmatimonadaceae bacterium
CACCGGCTTGCCGAGGAGTTCACCGCTGCGCCGAGCGTGGCGCTGCCGGGTGGAATCGGGACCCAGCACGCGGACGCCCATATCACCGCGATGGCGGTGCACCTGCTCAACTACTTGGCCGGTAACGTGGGCCGGACCGTCGTGTTCGGGCAGGACGACGCCGGGGTGGCCGATTACGCCGCCGCGGCCCGGTTCGCGGAGGCCGCGGGGAGCGGTGCGGTGGGAGTGTTGTTCGTGCACGGTGCCAACCCGGTGTATGCCACCCCGGCCGGGCTCGGCATGGCCGACGCCGTCGCGAAGGTGCCGTTCAAGGTCAGCTTCTCCCGGTTCCTGGACGAGACGACCGTGCTCGCCGATCTCATCCTCCCGGACCACGATCCGATGGAGCAGTGGAACGACTTCGCCGCGCGGGACGGTGTCTGGTCGCTGCAGCAACCGGTCATGGAACCCGTGTTCGACACCCGTCAGACCGGCGACGTGCTGATCGACATCGCGCGTCGGGCCGGTGGCACGGCGGCCTCCCGGTTCGCGCTCGGCGCGGCCACGAGCGACCTGTACAAGACCTATCTCCAGGGACGGTGGCGGGCGCGGCAGCGCGGCCTCGGCGACCGCGGCCCGTTCGAGGACTTCTGGCATGCGGCGGTGCAGCGCGGTGGAGCGTGGACCGAGACGACGCCCCGTGCCGTCCGCCTGGCGCGGGGACTTTCGATCGGCACGCCGTCGCAGTCGACTCCCAAAGGACAATTCACGTTGATCGTGTATCCGTCGATCTCGCTGTTCGACGGACGCGGCGCGAACCGTCCGTGGCTCCAGGAGCTGCCGGATCCGGTCACCAAGGTCACGTGGTCCAGTTGGCTCGAGATCCATCCGGAGACGGCGGAAGGGCTCGGGATTGCCGAGGGCGATTTCGTCGAGGTGACGTCGGACGCCGGCAGCGTCGAGGTGCCCGTCTATCCCCATCCGGGCATCCGGCCCGACGTCGTCGCGATGCCCTTCGGGCAGGGCCACACGGGCTACGGTCGCTACGCGGAAGGCCGAGGCGCGAGCGCCTATCAGTTGCTGGGGCAGGACCCCACCGCGTTTGGCGGCGTTGCCACCTACACGGTCGTCTCGCTCAAACCGACCGGGCGCCACGAACCGCTCGCCAAGACCGAAGGCAAGAACCGGCAGCTGGGCCGCGGCATTGCCCAAGCCGCTACGCTGACCGGCCTGGCCGCCGGCGTGGTGGAGCATGGGCCGGAAGAAGCGGCGGCGCCGGTTCCCGAGCGGGAAGAGCGCGTGCTCGCCGAGGTCGCGGAGCGGCAGCAGGAACTGACGAAGTACGGGCCGTACGCGTTCGAGACCACGCGCTGGGGCATGGCAGTAGATCTGTCCAAGTGCACGGGATGCGGCGCGTGCGTCGCGGCGTGCAGCGCTGAGAACAACGTCCCGTTCGTGGGTGCGGATCAGGTTCGCCATGGTCGCGAGATGCAGTGGATCCGCATCGAGCGCTACTTCGAGGGTGGTGAGGCGGGGAAACCGCTGGAGACGCGGTTCGTCCCGATGATGTGCCAGCAGTGTGGGAACGCGCCGTGCGAGCCGGTCTGCCCGGTGTTCGCGGCATACCACACTGCCGACGGCCTCAATGGACAGGCGTACAACCGGTGCGTCGGGACACGTTACTGCAGCAACAACTGCCCGTACAAAGTCCGCTATTTCAACTGGTACGACATGTCCACGCCGAACGATCCGAAGACCTTTGCGTGGCCGGAGCCGATGAATTGGCTGCTCAATCCGGACGTGACGGTGCGGTCCAAGGGCGTGATGGAGAA
>CAYWNR010000698.1:0-1808 GCA_964459705.1 uncultured Gemmatimonadaceae bacterium
GGCTGAAGGCACACGCCTGGAGAGCGTGTAACCGGGTAACCGGTTCGTGGGTTCGAATCCCACCCTGTCCGTCCCCGCTCACCCTGCCCTCTCCCGCTGTTGCGGGAGAGGGAGGTCCCAGGACCTAGGTCATCGGCTATCGGCCATCGACCCAACGATCATTTCTTCTTCTTCTCGAACAACGACTCCCAGCCGTGTTGCACCGCCCTGGCCGAGCCGAGGCCTAGGGCGACGGCGAACGCGACGCCGACCGCGCCGAAGGAGATGAGGAATGCCGCGAGGACGATCTCGCGGGCGAAGCCCAGCTGCCAGAGGCCAAGCGCGCCGACGATGGCCAGGAGGACGCCCTTGAACAACTTGGCCACCAACCCCGCGTGGTCGAACTCCTCCTCCGCGAGCGCCTCCTCTAACCGACCCGCGAGGAAGCTCGCGAGCGCGATCCCCACCCCACTGATGAACGCCACGACGAGCAGGTTGGGCACGTAGAACACGGCCTGGTCGATCATCCGCGACAGCACATCGAGCTTGAGGATCTGAAGCGCGTTGTCGAGGAAGACCAGAACGACGATCACGAGCACGACGTTGCCGATGGCGTCGTAGAGCGCCGCGCGCACGTCGCCCTTGGCCATGGCCGCGCGCCAGCCGATCCGCCCGGCGAGACGGTCGAGCCGGAGCCAGATGAGGATCCGAATCACGAGCCGCTTGGCCACCCACGCGGCGGCCATGCCGAGTGCCAGCACGAGGAGACCCGCGCCGAGCGTCGGGAGATAGTCCGTGACGCGGTGCGCGACCTGTTCGACCGGACCCGTAGCCTGTGCCTGCATGGTCACCTCTTCTCCCGTCCAAAGAACGCGAACTCGAACCGGCGGGCCCGCCGCTCCTCCACGTCGCGCACCACCACCACCGGGACCCGCCGCCGGCTGGCGAGCTCATCGGGCAGCGTACCGCCCACCAGCGCGGCGAGCGGGTGCGTGCTGGGCGCGCCGATCAGCACGAGGTCGTCGCGGCGCAGCGTCCGCGCGAGCCCCTTCCCGACCTCACGGCGCCGGAGCACCTCCAGCTCCCCCTCGAGCCCCGCCTCGGCCAGCGTCTCCTTCGCGTCCGCCACTTGCCGGTCGGCTTCCGCGTCGGACATGCCCTCCGGGATCACGGTCACCGGATAGACCTCGGCGCCGAACCACTCGCCCAGCCCCGGCGCGAGCTCAACCGCGAGCTGGGGATTCCGCCCCTTTGTGACCGGCAGGACGATTCTGCCGACGCGCTCGGGCTCGATCTCCCCATAGACGATCCCCACTTGGCACGGCGCATCCTGGAGCACGCGCTCGACGATGGACGAGACCATCCGCTCCACGAAGGAATGCGCCACGGGACGTCCGATGACGAGGAAGTTGCATTGCTCTTCCCGCGCGGCCTCCGCAATGCCGTGACTCACCCGCCGCGCGATCTCGACCACGGGCCGGGCCGTGACCCCGCGGGTCTTGGCGTGCGCCACCGCCGCAGTGAGCACCGGCTCGAGCTTCGGGACGATGTGCCGACCCCGGAGCAGCGCTTCGCCCTCCGGCACTTCCGCCACGCTCATCACAATGAGATCGCCCCTGCGACGGCGCGCGAGCCCGGCACCCAGCTCCACCAGTGAGGTCGCCGTCTTCGGATTCGACACGGATACGAGCACCCGGTAGTCCATCCGCTCGATCCGTTCCATCCAGGCTTCGCGTTTGAGATGCGCGGCCTCACGATGACGGCTGTAGCCGTGGTAGACGCCGGCGCCCACCGCGATCCACCCGCCCGCCGCCACCCACGCCATGGGA
>CAYWNR010000699.1:0-1783 GCA_964459705.1 uncultured Gemmatimonadaceae bacterium
CTCTGCCCCCTCGTCCAATGGCTAGGACACCGGACTTTGGCTCCGGGAATCCAGGTTCGAATCCTGGGGGGGCAATGACGCGGCGGGATTCCCCCGCCGCCCCGCTCACTCCGCCTTGAGCACCTCCGCCGGGCTCACCCGCGCCGCCCGCCGCGCGGGCGCCAGGCTCGCCAACACCCCGACGAGCAACAACGTTCCCGTGACCGCGCCCAACACCGCGGGGTCACGTGGCGATACCCGGAACAAGAGCGGCTCCACCCAGCGCGCCGCGACGAGCGCGGCCAGGAGCCCGATCGCGAGGCCGAACCCGACCACGCGCAACGTCTCACTCACCACGAGCCGCGCGAGGTCGGTGCCGCGCGCGCCCAGCGCCACGCGCACGGCCATCTCGTGCGCGCGCTGCGCGACCGAGTACGCCACCACGCTGTAGAGGCCGAGCGCGGCGAGGACCAGCGCCACACCGCCGAAGACGCTGAACAGCGTGGCGCCGAGCTTCCACGGGCGGACCTCGGGCTCCACCAGATCGGCCAGGTAGCGCATCGTGGGATACGGCAGATCCGCCGATACCGCCTGCGTCTCCCGCCGCACAGCCGCGAGTGCCGCGCGGGGGTCACCGCGCGTGCGCACGAACAGCATGCGCGGGCCCTCATTCGTCTGTTCCTGGTCGAGCGGAACGTAGTACTGCATCACGGGCGCGTCGTCCGTTAGCGACTGGCGCCGCGCGTCCGCGGCGATGCCGACCACGGTGCTGCACGGCGCCGTGTCCGAGCCCACCAGCATGCACTTCCCGATGGCGTCGTGCCGCGGCCAGACCCTCCGCGCGAAGGTCTCGCTCACGACCGCAACACGCGGCGTGGACCGGGCGTCGGCTTCCGTGAAGCCGCGCCCCCGCACGATCGGCGTCCCCATCGTCGCAAAGAACTCCGGGGTCACCGCGTTGACGTAGGGACCGCCATCGCGACTCGTGGGAATCGAATCCAGGCCCGGCACGTGCAGCTCCGTGGACAGTGCGGACCAGAACGGCGCCGTGAGTGCCACACTGGCGCCCTCCACAACGGGGAGCCGCGCCACCCGATCCCGGGCCAGGTGATAGAGGGCGTCTCGCGTGGCGTCACTGACGTCGGTCAGATCGAGGTCGGCCACCAACACGCGTCGCGCGTCGAAACCGAGATCGATTTCACGAACGTTCCGCAGGCTGCGGACGAACAGCCCCGCCCCAACCAGGAGCACGACCGACAACGTCGCCTGGAATAACACCAGCCCGTTCCGCAATCGTGACCGCGCCCCAAAGCCCTCGCGAGCTCCGGCCTTCACGTTGCTGACGACGTTTTGGGACAGCGCGTGGCCCGCCGGCGCGAGCCCGGTCGCGATGGCGACGAACAGCACGAGCGTGCCGGCGACGGCGAGGATCCGCTTGTCGAACAGGTTCTCGTGCCACGTCACGCCCGGAAGCAGGACCGCCCGCAACACCCCTCCACCCCACCGGGCAATGGCGAGTCCGGCCACACCACTCAACACCGCGAGGAGAAGACTCTCGACCAGTAGCTGCCGCACGAGGCGCCCGTGGCTGACGCCGAGCGCGAGTCGCACGCCGATCTCACGCCGGCGGCGCACGGCCCGTGCGAGCAGCAGGTTGGCAGCATTAGCACACGAGATCAACAGAACCAGCAACGCCACACCGCCGAGCCAGACCGAAATCTGCGCTTCCGACACCCCGCTCCTATCCGAGCGCGGGCCGCGCGCGGCGATGACGGACTCCAACGTCACCGTGGCGGTCGAATCG
>CAYWNR010000700.1:0-1776 GCA_964459705.1 uncultured Gemmatimonadaceae bacterium
CGCTGGGCGTCGTCGGGCTCCTGAACGTCCAGCTGGCGGTGACTGCCGAGGGCGACGTCTACGTGCTCGAGGTGAACCCGCGCGCGTCGCGCACCGTGCCGTTCGTGAGCAAGGCCACCGGCGTGCCGCTGGCCAAGCTGGCGGCGGCCGTGATGGTCGGCCACACGCTCGATGAGGCGGGTGTGCCGGACGAGCTGGAACTTCCCTACGTCTGCGTGAAAGAGGCCGTCTTTCCGTTCGCCAAGCTCCCGAACGTGGACACGATCCTGGGACCGGAGATGCGGTCGACCGGAGAGGTGATGGGGATCGCCGACAGCTTCGGGATGGCGTTTGCGAAGGCGCAGATTGCGGCGGACGGCGCCCTGCCGCTGACCGGCGCCATCCTGGTCACGGTCAACGATTCGGACAAGCCGACGGTGCTGCCGATTGCCCGGCGGTTCCATGAGATGGGGTTCGTGGTGTTCGCCACGTCGGGGACAGCGCGGTATCTGGCACGACGGGGCGTTCCTGCACGCCCGGTTGCAAAGGTCCATGAAGGGCGGCCGCACCCGGTGGACTTGATCAGTACGGGCGCCATCCAGTTGATGATCAACACGCCGTTGGGCAAGCTCACGCAGCGAGACGACTACATCATGCGGCGTGCGGCGCTCCAGCATCGGATTCCGTATACCACCACCATGTCGGCGGCGAGCGCGGCGTGCGACGCCATCCTGGCGCTGCGCAGCCGTGAGGGGCAGGTGCGGTGTCTCCAGGAGTGGTACGAGGCGACCGGGATGGCCGGGCGGTGGCTCACCGGGCAGGGGCTCGGGCACGGCAGCGCGCGATGACTGCGGGCTGGGTCGCGGCCCTGGAGCCGGTGGCGCCCCGACGCATCCAGCGAGACGCGCCGCTCGCTCCGCTCACGACCTATCGCATTGGCGGCCCCGCAGACGTTTTGTTCGAGCCGGCCAACGCCGATGAGATTCGGGAGGCGCTGGCCATTGTCAGGGACGCCGGGATCCCATGGATCGCATTGGGGCTGGGATCCAACCTGCTCGTGGCCGACGCGGGGTTTCGGGGCCTGGTGGTGCGGATCGGCAAGGCCTTCTCGGCCGTTCACTCGGATGGAGCGTGCTGGACGGTGGGAGCGGGAACGCCAACGCCCGTGCTCGCAAGGAAGACCGCCGCGAGCGGCTTCGGTGGGGTGCATCGCTTGATCGGCGTGCCGGGGACGGTTGGGGGTGGAGTGTTCATGAACGCAGGGGCGCACGGGCAGGATTTCGCGTCGGTGGTCCGCTCCACAGCCGTCGTGACGGGGGCAGGCGTGGTGGAAGAACGGGAAGGGAGGGCGATCCCGTGGAACTACCGCTCGTCGGGACTGGGCGATGTCGTGGTGGTGTCGGCGGACCTCGCCCTCGTCCCGGACGATCCGCGCCGACTCACCGCCGACGTCAACCAGCACTTGCGCTGGCGCAAGGCGGGGACGCCGTTCAACGCGCCGTGTTGCGGGTCGGTGTTCCGCAATCCCGAGGAGCCGATCATCGCGGATGACCACACGCTCCGCACGGCCGGTCAGTTGATTGACGCGGCGGGATTGAAGGGATTCACGGTGGGCGGCGCCCAGGTGTCGCCGCTCCACGCGAACTACATCGTGAACACCGGTAAGGCGCGGGCTAGTGATGTCCGGCGTGTCATCGAGGCGGTGCGCGCACGCGTGAATACGATGTTTGGCGTCGAGTTGCAGCTCGAGGTGCAATGCGTCGGGGAGGTGTGAGGAACGTCTTACGCAGCCGTCCC
>CAYWNR010000701.1:0-1769 GCA_964459705.1 uncultured Gemmatimonadaceae bacterium
CCTTCTGGATCCTCATGGTCCTGATGTTCGTGGTGGCGCTCCAGCTCGTGCGTGGCGAGCGGAAGACCGCGGCGGACTTCAACTATACCGAGTTCCAGGCCCAGCTCGCGGCCGGCAACGTCCACAAGGTCACGTTCAAGGGCAGGAAGCTCGAGGGCGAGCTGCGTGCGCCGGTGCAGCGCGAGGGCCAGGATCTCACGGAGTTCGCGGTGACGCTGCCGCCCGGCGCCGAAGACTCCCTGGTGCCGCAGCTGCAGAAGGCGGACGTGATCATCGAGGCCGAGGAGCCCCAGGCGGGGTGGGGGACGTTCCTCCTCGGTGCGCTCCCCTGGCTGCTCTTCATCGCCTTCTGGCTGTGGATCTTCCGCACGATGCAGGGGGGCGGCAACCGCGCGTTCCAGTTCGGCCGCTCCAAGGCGAAGCTCATCAGCCCCGACACGCCCAAGGTGACGTTCGCCGACGTGGCCGGCGCCGACGAGGCGAAGGAGGAGCTCCAGGAGATCATCGAGTTCCTCAAGGACCCGGCCCGGTTCTCGCGTCTGGGCGGCCGCCTTCCCAAGGGCGTGCTCCTGGTCGGTCCTCCGGGGACGGGGAAGACGCTCCTGGCACGGGCGGTCGCCGGCGAGGCCGGACGTCCGTTCTTCCAGATGTCGGGCTCCGACTTCGTCGAGATGTTCGTCGGCGTCGGCGCCTCCCGCGTGCGCGACCTCTTCGAGCAGGGCAAGGCGCACGCGCCGTGCATCATCTTCGTCGACGAGATCGACGCGGTGGGCCGGCACCGGGGTGCAGGGCTGGGTGGGGGGCACGACGAGCGAGAGCAGACGCTGAACGCGCTCCTGGTCGAGATGGACGGCTTCGAGTCCAACGAAGGCGTGATCCTGCTGGCCGCGACCAACCGGCCGGACGTCCTCGATCCGGCGCTGTTGCGCCCCGGCCGCTTCGACCGGCAGGTCGTGGTCGATGCGCCGGACGTGAAGGGACGCGAAGGGATCCTGCGAGTACACCTGCGCAAGGTCCCCATCTCGGACGACGTGGAGGTGAGCGTGCTGGCGCGGGCGACACCCGGGATGAGCGGCGCCGATCTTGCCAACCTGATCAACGAAGGCGCTCTGCTGGCGGCCCGTCGGGACCACGACCGCGTGAACATGATCGACCTCGAGGACGCCAAGGACAAGGTGATGCTGGGCGCGGAACGGCGGAGCATGGTGCTGACCGACGCCGAGAAGACCCTGACTGCGTACCACGAAGCCGGCCATGCCGTTGTCGCCCTGCGGATTCCCGGCCTGGATCCGATCCACAAGATCACGATCGTGCCCCGCGGCCGGGCGCTGGGCGTAACGGCGTCACTGCCCGAAACGGATCGCCACTCCTACTCGCGCGATTACCTGATCGCGCAGTTGGCCATGCTGTACGGTGGCCGCGCGGCCGAGGAGATGATCTTCGGCAAGGAGAAGATCACGACGGGCGCGGGCAACGACATCGAGCGCGCCACCATCATGGCGCGCCGGATGGTCACGCAGTTCGGGATGAGCGACGAGATCGGCCCGATGGCGGTGGGCGACGCGGAACACGAGGTCTTCCTCGGCCGCGAGATCGTGCAGCGAAGGGCCGTTTCGGAAGACGTCGCGGAGCGCGTGGACGTCGATCCTTTCCAACGTGGGCACCACGCCAGGCTATCTGGCGCCCTTCGACGCTCGACGCTGCAGGTACCGTTCCGAACGTGCTCATCCGCGATGCCACCGAGGCCGACATGGCGGCCGTCACCACCA
>CAYWNR010000702.1:0-1752 GCA_964459705.1 uncultured Gemmatimonadaceae bacterium
GTAGTTGAGCCAGTTTGTATCCACTAAATCTATATATTCGTTAAGAACTATCTATTTGTCTATACGTTTCGGGGCCGATATCTTGGAGTCCGTAACCGACACGAAAAGGAGCCTGACACATGCTGAAAGAGTTCTTCTCCCGTTCCGCCACCCCCGTCGTCGCCGGCGCCCTTCTCCTCGCCCTCGTCTGGGCGGCCGTGACGCTGGGCCCGACCGCTATCGAGCGCTGGTTCTGAGACCGGCGCGGCGCTGAGCGATGCTCATCAGTCGATGTCCGTAGTATCCTTCTCTCGCGGACCGGTGGCGTGAGGTGTCGTGGCTCCCGCTCACCAGGGATCGCGTCTGGACATGGCACGCGAAGTCGACGTCGTCGTGATGGGCTGCGGCCCCGCGGGAGAGCGGGCCGCCATTCAGGCCGCGCGGGCCGGCAAGCGCGCCGTCGTCGTCGAGCGGTTCCCGGTGGTCGGCGGCAACCGCGTCAACTGGGGGACGATCCCCTCGAAGACCCTGCGCGAGAGCGCGCTGTTCTTCCACTCCCTCTCGCACATGCGTCTGCACGGCATCCGGTATGAGATCGCGCCGGAGGTGACCGTCGCGGACTTCATGCACCGCGAGCGCCTCGTCAAGCAGCGCGAGCTCGATCTGCTCAATCAGTCGCTGGGCCGGTACCGCGTCGAGGTCGTGGAAGGGCACGCGCGATTCCGGGCGCCCCACGAGATCGAGGTGCTCGGCCAGGCCGGCGCGGTGCGGGACGTGCTCTCGGCCGGCGTCGTCGTGATTGCGACCGGGTCCCGGCCGCACCATCCGGCTGACGTGCCGTTCAATTCCGAGACGGTGTTCGACTCGGAGACCATCCTGGCGCTGCCGCGCATGCCCCGGTCGATGATCGTGATGGGCGCGGGCGTGATCGGGATCGAGTACGCGTCGATCTTCGCCGCGCTCGGCCTCGACGTGACGCTGGTGGACACGCGGGAGCGGCTGCTGCCGTACCTCGACCGCGAGATCGTGGGCATTCTCGAGGAGGAGCTGCGGCGGCTCGGGATCACGATCCTCTCCGCCGACCGTCATGTCGCAATCGCGCCGGTCGCCGGGGACGAGCCTCGCGTCTCGTGCCGCACCGAGCACGGGCGCGCGCTCGAGGCCGACGTCCTCCTCTGGTGCGTCGGCCGGGACGGCAACACGCGCGACATCGGCCTCGACCGGATCGGCATCACGCCCAACGCCTACGGCCTGCTCGAGGTCAACGAGCACTATCAGACCCTCCATCCGCACGTCTACGCCGTGGGCGACGTGATCGGCTATCCCGCGCTGGCGTCGACGGCCATGGAGCAGGGCCGGCGGGCCATCCGCCACGCGTTCGCCGTGCCGGGGTATGCCGCCCGCACCGAGGTCCTGCCGTTCGCCGTCTATGCGATCCCGGAGGTGAGCTACGTCGGCGAGACCGAGGAGAAGCTGCAGGAGCGCGGGGTGCCGTACGTGGCCGGACGCGGCAACTACGACAAGAACCCGCGCGGGCAGATCAGCGGGGCGACGGGCGGCCTGCTGAAGCTGTTGTTCGAGGCCGACTCCATGCGGCTCGTGGGCGTCCACATCGTGGGGCCGAGCGCGAGCGAGCTCGTCCACATCGGCCAGGCGTTCATTCGCGCCGGCGCGACGGCCAGCCAGATTGCCGAGACGCTCTACAACTATCCCACCCTGTCCGACATGTACCGGCACGCCGCGCTGAAGGCGCTGGCCGGCACGCCGTAACGA
>CAYWNR010000703.1:0-1740 GCA_964459705.1 uncultured Gemmatimonadaceae bacterium
GTCGGCGGGCTGACCCTCGGCGCGGATCCGGTGGCCTACGCCATCGCTGTGGCCAGCGACCGCTCCCCGCCGAGCATCGACGGGTTCACCGTGCGCAAGGAAGCCAAGGCGCACGGGACGGGGCGTCAAATTGAGGGAGCGTTCCGGGAAGGCGCCCGCGTGGTGGTGGTGGAGGATGTCATCACCACCGGGGGTTCCGCCCTGCGCGCCATCGACGTCGTCCGGCAGGCGGGCGGGAAGGTGGACGGCATTCTCGCGGTCGTCGACCGGGAGGAAGGCGGGATGGAGGCCCTCACCTCCGCCGGCTGCGCGGCGGTTGCGCTCGTCGGCCTGCACGAGCTGATCGCCTGACGGCATCGTTCCCACCGAGCAACCCCGCGTGCTGTCCGGTTGCCGACGTTCCCTGGGTCTCCAGGGGATGAAACGCCCGCAGGGCCGCTCGGTAGGGAACGATGAGTCGTTCGGCGAATTCGTCGAGCGCCCGCGCGAAGCTCATCGTGCGCCGAAACTCGACCGCCGACAGTCCGGTGACGGAGCGCAGGTGGCGTCCGAAGCCCTGCGGCGAGGAGTACTCCAGCCGATGAGCGGCATCCGCGACCGAGAGCCCACGGGTCTCCAGCAGCGCCGCCACGTACACCAGGCGCAGCAGCGCCAGGTATCGCTTGGGCGACGGGAGCCCCGCGCGAAAGAACCGCGAGACGAACGTGCTCGGGCGAACGTGGTAGTGGCGACACAACGCGCGAATCGTCCCCACTCCGGGGGCGAGCCGAATCAGGGTCTCGAAACAGAAACGGCAGTCGGGCGGCGCTTCGGCTAACTCGGGCATCACTCGCGCGAGGATCGTCGCCGACACCGGCGAGGCCGGGTGCGTCAGCAGCGCCCGGAGAGAGCGCCAGCCGTCCCGCTGGCTCAGGTCCACCACGGAGCGCACGCCGGAGGCACCGAGTTCCAGAAGTCGCTCGGATGACCGGACGTCGTGCTGGGACACGACGGCTACCGCATGCACGGCGGGGAAGGTCCGCACGAGGTTGGCAACCGCCGGGACGTGATCCGCGGGTACGTACCCGGCCGAGAGCAGGACCGCCTCGACCGGACGTTCTCGCACGGTACGGATGGCATCCGCTACCGAGTTCGCGTGAACGGTCGCGAAGCGGCCGCCCGCAGCCGCGTCCACGCGGTATCGGTCGGCAGGATCGAGGACGGTCGCCACGGTCGGCGGGGTCTCGCTGATGCGCACAGATTCTCCCGGCTGCGTTGTCTGGCGCAGCTTTGGGGGACCACGTCAACGGGGAGTCAAACGCTCGCTAGCGTGGCTCTACGACCGGGCAACTGGTACGCAGGGCGTGGTGTTTCGACGCACTCGACGGACAGCTATCTTGCCTTGGAGGAGGGGTGGCGGGGCGGACGGTCGCGACCCGCGCGAGCGGGTCGAGGAAAGTCCGAGCTCCATAGGGCAGACTGCCAGGTAACGCCTGGGCGCCGCAAGGCGATGGACAGGGCCACAGAAAACACACCGCCTGTGCTGCAGGTAAGGGTGAAAAGGTGGGGTAAGAGCCCACCGCGCGCCTGGTAACAGTGCGCGGCACGGTAACCCCCAGTCGGAGCAAGGCCAAATAGGCGGCAATGGTCCGGCCCGGACCGTCTGAGCCGCGGGTAGGCCGCTAGAGGTGCCGGGCGACCGGCACCCCAGAGAGATGATCGTCGGCCCGGCAACGGGCGCACAGAACTCGGCTTACAGCC
>CAYWNR010000704.1:0-1732 GCA_964459705.1 uncultured Gemmatimonadaceae bacterium
CCAGCTCCCCGAGCGGTTCGAGTTGGAGTACACCGGCACCGACAACCAGCCGCACCGCCCCGTCATGATCCACCGGGCCATTTTCGGCACCTTGGAACGGTTCGTGGGATGCTTGATCGAGCACTTCGCCGGGGCGTTCCCGTTGTGGCTGGCGCCCATTCAGGTCCGGATTCTCCCCATCACGGACGCACAGGTGGCGGCGGCGACCGCCGTGAAGGACCGCTTCCGTGCGGCCGGTATCCGGGCCGAAGTCGACGACCGGAACGACACGCTCAACTACAAGATCCGCGACGCCGAGATGCTGAAGGTGCCCTACATGGCGGTCGTGGGACAGCGGGAAGTCGAGCAGGGGACGGTCGCGGTGCGAGTGCGGGGCGCCGGCAGGAAGCAAGAGATTGTCACGACCGACGCGTTTCTCGAGCGGCTGCGTGACGGGGTGGCGCGGCGTGCGCTCACGCTCGGCGCATCCGCTTGAGTGCGCCGGTACCCGAACGTAACTTTTTCGACGGAAGTGCGGGTGCTGTCGGTATGCCCGACGCCCGCCCCACGACCACAGCCTTCCGTCGAGTTGACTCGTGTCCGATACCAGTCGTAGTCCCGTCATCGTTGCCGCCACCCGAACGCCCGTGGGGCGTTTTCTCGGCGGGCTGAGCCCGTTGCGTGCGCCCCAGCTCGGGGCGCTCGTCGTGAAGGAGGCGGTCCGCCGCGCCGGCATCGAGGCCGGCGTGATCGACGAGGTCATCATGGGCCACGTCGTGCAGGGCGGAGCGGGGCAGGCCCCCGCGCGCCAGGCGGCAATCCATGCCGGTCTCCCGGGAACGATCCCGGCCCTGACGATCAACAAGGTGTGCGGGTCCGGCCTCAAAGCCGTGATGCTCGCCGCCCAGGCCATCAAGGCCGGCGACGCCCAGTGCCTCGTCGCGGGTGGTATGGAATCCATGTCGTCGGTCCCGTTCTATCTCTATGGCATCCGGGATGGCGTGAAGTTCGGCAATCAGAATCTGGTGGATGGCGTGATCCATGACGGGCTGTGGTGTTCCTTCGGCAACTGCCACATGGGGAGCCACGCCGAGTACACCGCCACCAAGGCCGGGGTGACCCGCGAGCAGCAGGACCAATTCGCGTTGGAGAGCCACCAGAAGGCGATCGCGGCGATGGACGGCGGGAAGTTCAAGGCGGAGATTGTCCCGGTCGAGATTGCCGGTCGGAAGGGCACGACGGTGGTGGACACCGACGAGCCGCCCCGACGGGAAACGACGCTCGAGGCACTGGCAAAGCTCAAGCCCGCTTTCGAGAAGGGCGGATCGGTCACGGCCGGCAACGCGCCGGGGCTGAACGACGGCGCGAGCGCGGTCGTGGTGACCTCCGAGGCCTTCGCCAAGGCGCACGGCCTCACGGTACTCGCCCGGATCACGGCGTACGCGACGGGCGGCGGCGAGCCCAAGGACCTCTTCTTCGCGCCCATCGTGGCGGTCCAGACCCTGTTGAAACAGGCCGGCACGACGATCGACGCGTATGACCTGATCGAGGCGAACGAGGCCTTCGCGGTCCAGGCCCTGGCCGACGGAAAGGGCCTCGGCTGGGATTGGGATCGGGTGAACGTGCATGGGGGCGCGGTGGCGCTCGGACATCCCATCGGGGCGAGCGGCGCGCGGATCCTGACGACCTTGTTGTACGCCCTGGCGGACCGCGGCAAGCGGACGGGGCTCGCCACCTTGTGCCTCGGAGGCGG
>CAYWNR010000705.1:0-1727 GCA_964459705.1 uncultured Gemmatimonadaceae bacterium
AACACCCCTCCGGGTCGCGTCTTCGTTCAAGGCGGCCAGAACTACCGCACGACCATCGACCCGGATACCGCATCGAAGCTGCGCGGTGGAATGCTGATGGAACAGGTCATGATCGATCTGGACCCCGTTGCGAGAGCACGTACCCTGTTCGTAGGGGGTGCCAACCAGGACGGAACTGATATCTGGGGAAGCGGCCAGGACCCCAACATACAGGGCGGAGGTGCGACACTCGTTGCAGGCGTGACCGACATTCTGGCTCCGGCAGAGAACATCCTGACCCTCGTGCGTCCCCAGGATTTCGGCAACGATTCGGTTCAGGCCCTTTCCGGCACGTCCTTCGCCGCACCAATGGTCACCGGGACGGCGGCGCTGTTGTGGGCGTTCGACCCGACGCTCACGGCCGAGCAGGTCAAGCATGCCATCATCACCGGCGCCGCCCAGCGGGTCGACGCACTCGGCGCCGTCGAGACGGTGGACCCGGTGCCGAACAGCGGCGACCTGCACCTGTTGGATGCCTACGGCGCCCTCACGTTGGCCGCGCGCGAGGACCCGACGACGCCGGTCTGCGGCTTCCCGGTCTACACGCGCGACTTCGACCTGTACTTCGAGCGCGTCCCCGGGACACCCCTGCTCATCCCGCTCTCCGGGTTCACCGCCTACGGGGCGGTGAGTGTCGCGCAAGGCGGGCGCCTGCTCGCAGCCCAGAGCGACCTCGGCGTCGTGCAGTTCCGCTACACCGGCACCCTCGACACCACGCTGGCCGGTGTCGCGCAGCGCATCTTCCTGGAACGCGACACGGCGGACCTCCTCGAGCCCGCAGCACCGGATTTCTTTCTCAGCCGGGTGCGGATCCGCCGCCACGATGGCACCGAAACCACGACCGACCTGTTCCCCGCCGTCGAGCCCGCGGCCGAGTACTTTGAAGTGGCCGAATTCCAGCCCTCCCCCGCCGGCGACTGGATCGCGGCCCGGACGTTCGCCTTGATCCCCGGGGAACCGTTCGTCTTCACCTACCGCCACCAGTGGGCCATCGTGCCGGTGGGTGGCGGCGGGCCGACCGTGGTGCAGCAGATCCTGGAGACGGCCCAGCCGGTCCGGCCGCCCACTGGCCCGGCGGCGATCGCGCAGGCGCCCCAGGAAACGCCCTGTGGCCCGGACTGCTTCCTTCCCGTCGACGGCCCCGGCACGATGGCCTGGTCGCCGGACGACACGCGGCTCCAATTCGCCTTCCCGAAGGGCACCTACGGCGGGGGCACGATCGTCGGCCGCTCCGTGATGCGGAGCGTGACCTTTCCCGGCGGGATGCCGGCCGGCGCTCAATCCGACCTCGACGCGGGCCAGGGACGGGAACTGCTGTGGCCGCGGTTCACCGCGGACGGGGCGTTGGTGCTCAACGAGCGGGACGTGAGCACCGGCACCTGCTATCGCGCGTGGCGGAATCCGCAAACGGGACAGCTCATCGGAGAACCGGTAGCGACGGCCGCCGCCGATTGCGACCGCGGCCAGGATCCGCGCCGGACGTTCAACACACCGCCGCCGGTCACTGGCTCGCAGTCGCACGCAGCAAGGGAAGGCGCCGGGCGGAATTGATCCTCGGGCGCGAGCCCTCGGCGAGCGGCGTCGATACAGGAGGTGCGGGGTCAGAACGGGCTCGCATGTGCGAGCCCGTTGAAGGCGCCGGGCAGAATCGAACTGCCGAATGGAGGTTTTGCAGTTCTGACCGAACC
>CAYWNR010000706.1:0-1727 GCA_964459705.1 uncultured Gemmatimonadaceae bacterium
CGCCACGCCCGTCTATCAGCTCTCGACCGAGGTCCTCGGCGTCTATCCGCTCGAGCCGGGCTTCACGCGCTTTCGCGTTGCGCCGCAGCTCGCGGACCTCAACCATGCGCGCGGCGTGTTCCCGACGGTGAAGGGGGACATCCACGTATCCTGGGAGCGACGGCTGGACGGGCTCGAGATGGAGATCGGCGTGCCCGAGGGAACCAGTGCAAACGTTGTGCTTCCCCCGGGCTATCGGCTCGCCGAGACGACGTCACAGCTCGGACCGGGGGCACATCGCTTGCGTGGCGAACATGCCGGAAACCTCTCCTTCCAGGAGAGGAGAAGGTGAGGTGGAGAGATGGAGCGCCGCAGGCGCTCGAATCATTTTGACGCGGCGGTAATGGCGCGAGGTTGCGGAGGCCATCGGTGCGCCTGCGGCGCCGACATCTCATCACCTCTCCCTGCCCTCGCTTGGAAGGCGAGGGTTCATGCACCGAGTGGCGCGACGACCACGACCCCGTCGCGAATGGCGAGCGCGCCCTCCGCGTTGCTCACCTCGAAGCGGACCACATCGGCATTTGCCGTCGACACCGAGGCGCCAATGCGAACCCGAATCTCGGACGGCATCAAGACCATCGCACCGAAGCGGGCTCGGATGCGGCGGACTCGCGCCGGATCCGACCCGGCGCGGGTTTCAATCACGCGCGACACGGCGAGGGCAAGAGTGGCGGTGCCGTGGAGAATGATTTCCGGCAAACCGGCCATGGAGGCAAAAGCGGCGTCGGTGTGGATCGGGTTCCAGATGTGTGCGCACTCGGTATAGACGTGCGCCGCCGTCGCGGCGATGGGAACGCGGATCTCGAGAGCCTTCCCGTCGGCCTCGCGCTCCGGCACAGGCAACGGAGCCACCTCCGCGGGCTGATCCGGGCCCTCCACCTCGACACCGCGGTACAGAGCTCCCATCCACGTGGTAGCAACGGCCTCCCCGGTCTCGTCGGCGGTGTCCAGACGCGTCACCTGATAGGCCCCGGCGCGGCGGCGCTCGACGCCGGCGATGGTCGAGCGCGTTGTGAGCCGATCCCCGGGTCGCACCAGGCGGTGGACCAGCAAGTCGTGCGTCGCGTGCACCGCCCTCATGCGCTCCCCAGGAGTCAGCAAGTCGTCGCCCGGAACCTCGCGCCCCGCCAGCACGGCGGGCCACTCGAGGCAGACCGGAAACAGCGGATGGGCCACGACGCCACCCGGACGCAGGGTGTCGAGATAACACGGCAGCGTGTCGCCGATGCCGGCGGCGTACGCCATCGTCCAGCGCGCGTCGACCTCATGAACCACGGGGTCCAGCGCGGCACCCACGATGTTCGACGCGAGTGGCATGGCCTAGTGAAAGAAGTGGCCGCCGTTCACGTCGAGCGCCTGTCCGGTGACCACACGCGACAGATCCGAGGCGAAGAAGACCACGGCGTCGGCGATCTCGGCGGAGTCGGGGATGTGGTTGAGTGAGGTGCGAGCGGCGATCCCCGCGTAGATGGCCTCGGGCGTGGTGTCCTGCTGCTGTGCCAGATGCTTGAAGTATCCTTCCAGCGCCGGGCCCCAGATGTAGCCCGGCACCACCGAGTTGACGCGGATCTTGTACGCGCCCAGCTCCTTGGCCATCGTCTGCGCCGCCACCATCAGCGCCCCCTTCGAGGCTGCGTAGCCGCCGAAGCGCGGCTCGATGATGCGCATCGACATCGAGTTGATCATGA
>CAYWNR010000707.1:0-1720 GCA_964459705.1 uncultured Gemmatimonadaceae bacterium
TGGTCGGGGTCAACCGCATTCGCCGCCGGGCGATGGAGATTCGCAGCGGCAGCCCGCGCCTGTCGGGCCAGTACGGTGTACTCAACGCCGCCGACCGGGCCCTCGACGGCGCGCTCGATACCCCCCACCGCCATTTGCTGACCCTCGGGCGGTATGGAGATCGGGTGACGCGTCGCCCGCTGGCGCGCGGCAATGCCGTGCGCCCACTCGTCAACGGCGACGAAGCCTACCCGGAAATGCTCGCCGCAATTGAAGCCGCCACCGAGTGCGTGGCGCTAGGCACGTACATCTTCGACAACGATCCGGCGGGACGGCGGTTCGTGGATGCGTTGGCCGCCGCCGTACGACGCGGCGTCCAGGTTCGGGTGCTGATCGACGGGGTCGGCGTGCGGTACTCCGTCCCCTCCATCGTCGGCGCCCTCGAGCGCCACGCGGTGCCGGTGGCGCGCTTCATGCCGACCCTCAAGCCGTGGAGCGCCCCCTTCTGGAACCTCCGCAATCACCGGAAGATTCTCGTAGTGGACGGCACGGTCGGTTTCACGGGGGGCATGAACATCCGGCAGGGTCACCTGACGGAGTTGAACCCGCGGCACCCCGTCCGGGACCTTCATTCGCGCTTCGAAGGGCCGGTCGTGCAGCATTTCATGGAAGCGTTTGCCGAGGACTGGGCGTTCGCGACCGGAGAGCTGCTCAACGGGCCGCCGTGGTTCAGCGACGGGCCGGAGGTCGGGCCCGTGGTGGCGCGTGGCATTCTCGATGGACCCGACGCCCACTTCGAGGTGCTCCACCAGGTCATGCTCGGCGCCGTCGCGTGCGCCCAATCCTCCATCCGCGTGATGACGCCGTATTTCGTGCCGGGCGGGCCGCTGATCACGGGGCTCACCGTCGCCGCCACCCGGGGCGTGCGCGTGGAAATCGTGTTGCCGGAAAAGAGCAACCTGCGGTTCGTGGATTGGGCCACGCGGGCGCTCCTCTGGCAGCTCCTTAAGCGCGATTGCCACGTCTTCTTCACGCCACCGCCGTTCGACCACTCCAAGCTGATGATCGTGGATGACGCATGGACCCTGCTGGGCTCGGCGAACTGGGACTCCCGGAGCCTGCGTCTCAACTTCGAGTTTGATGTGGAGTGCTACGATCCGGGCCTGGTCGAAGTGGTCTCGCAGATCTTCATGGAGCGGCGGGACACGGGGCGGCCGGTGAGCGCCGCGCAGATCGACGGCCGATCGCTCCCGGCACGGCTGCGAGACGGGATTGCGCGGCTCGCGACACCGTATCTCTAGACGCCTAGACGCCTAGACGCCTAGGCGCACAGGCGCACAGGCGCACAGACGCACAGACGCCTAGGCGGGAGTAGGTCCTAGGCGTCTGAGCGTCTGTGCGTCTATTCCTTTGGGTTCAGGATATCGTCAATCCGCACCAGCGCGTCGCGCAGGTGCAGGCGGGTGGCGCGGTCCGTCACTCGGGGCAGGGCCGCGGTGATCTCCCGCTTGAGGGCTTCCAGCTCGCCGCGCGCGAACGGCCGGATGTCGCTTTGCGCCACGTTCACCTCGGTTCGCCGCACGAACTGGCGCAACTGGGCCGGGATTGGGGGCGGCTCCTCGTTCATCAGGTAGCGCATCCGCTCGATGTAGCCACGCTGGAGGTTACGGCGATAGACGTCGATGGGGCTCCCCGCTCGGAGCTCCGTCCAGATGGCCGCGTGCAGGTCGTCCATGAACTC
>CAYWNR010000708.1:0-1718 GCA_964459705.1 uncultured Gemmatimonadaceae bacterium
AGGCCGTCTCGCCCGGCCGGTAGACGAGATCGAGCGCGACCCGCGCGCCGGCGATGCGCTCGCGCGTGATCGGGAGCCCGTCGTCGGGCGCCAGGCCGACGGGTGTGGCATTGATGACCGTGCCGGCCGTGCGTCCGTCGTCGGCGATCGCAAGCGGTGCGGGCGTGAGCGCGCGGGCCCACTCGCAAAAGGCGCGCGCACGCTCGGCCGCTCGCGAGCGGACCAGCAGCGCCACACCCAGCTGCCCGGCGACCGCCGCCACCGCCCGCGCGGATCCACCCGTGCCCAGCAGCAGCCACGGAGCCGGCGCTTCGAGCCGTCCCACGACCTCTTCCAGGCCGGCAACGTCGGTGTTGTCCCCGTGCAAGCTTCCATTCTCCGGCCAGAACGTGTTCACGGCCCCCAGCGCCTCCGCCAGCGGCGATAGGTGTGCAATGTGGGGGACTGCCAGCGCTTTGTGCGGTACCGTTACGTTGCCGGCGATGCCCATAGTCGCGCATGCCGGCAACAGGGTGCCAAGGGCCGCCGGCGGCACGCGGATGGCCACGTAGACCGCGTCCAAGCCCAGCGCCGCCATGGCCGCGTTCTGCATCTCCGGTGACAGCGAATGCGCCACCGGATCGCCGAGCACCGCGAGGACTCGGCTACTGCCCCTGACTCTGAGCATCCTGCTCCGCGGCCAGTCGCCCGACGGCGACCCGAACGAGCTCGTCGAGCTCGGCGTACGTCTGCCGGTAGGTTTCCAAGTCCGCGCCGAAGGGATCCGCGACCTCGGCGTCTTCGCCCGAGCGCCCGGCGTACTCGCCGAGCAGCTGGACCCGTGCCGTCGGCTCGAGCTCCTGAATCCGCGCGCGATGGTGCCGCGACATCGTGAGAATGAGGTCGGCGTGCTTGATGAGGTCGCGCGTCAGCATGCGTGCGCGATGCGCCGAGAGGTCGAGGTCGTGCTCGAGGCCCACGAGATAGGCGCCCTCGGACGCGGGCGCGCCGTCCCACGCGCCGGTCCCGGCCGAGGACGCGGTGAGGGCGTCCAACCGCCGCGCCGCGGCCTCACGGCGCAGCAACACTTCCGCGAGCGGGCTGCGGCAGATATTCCCGGTGCACACGAACAACACCGCCGTCACGGCGCCAGCCGCCCCACGCGCGCGTGCAGCTCGGTGCGCGGCACTGCGCCCTCACGCACCAACCGCGGCTTGGTCCCCGTGCAATCCACGATCGTCGACGGGGGCACGTTCCCGAGCACCCCGCCGTCCAGCACGAGCAACTGACCCGCGGCGACCGCCGAGGCGAACAGGTGGACGATGGCGCCCACGCCGGGCGCGGGTGGACCGCCAGGGCGATTGGCCGACGTGGAGGTCACGGGCTCGTCCAGGTACGCGACGAGATCCGCGACCCCCTGGTGCGCGGTCCAGCGAACCGCGATGCCGCCCTCGGACCCACGCAGGCTGTCCGGGAGCCGCCCGCCGCCGGGGAGGATCAACGTCAGCGGTCCGGGCCAATACGCTTCCGCGAGCACATTCGCGCCCGGTGAGAAGAACAACCCAACTCGCTCCGCCATCGCGCGGGACGATACGAGCAGCAAGAACGGCTTTCCTTCCGGCCGGCCCTTGAGGGCCGAGAGGGCGCCGATGTCGGCGGTGACGGCGCGCGACCCCACGCCATACACCGTCTCGGTTGGGTACGCGAGCAGTCCACCGCCGCGCAAGTGCTCAGCCACG
>CAYWNR010000709.1:0-1715 GCA_964459705.1 uncultured Gemmatimonadaceae bacterium
AACACCGGCCGACCGGCTGACTGAGGGTCCGGGTACCACCCCGGAGGGGTCTGGCACCTCAAGGTCCGCGTGAACGGGAAGGTGGCCGAGCTTGGCTCGTCCGCCGACCCCAACGTGGACAAGATCACCGTTGACGGGCGCGCGGTGCGCCAGCCGCGGGAAACGTGGATCGCGCTCCACAAGCCGGTGGGCTATGTCGTGAGCCGTCGAGACGCGGAAGGGCGGCACACCGTGTACGAGCTGCTGCCGTCGGTCCCTGGCCTGGCCTACGTCGGCCGGCTCGACGTCATGACCAGCGGCTTACTGCTGTTCACGACGAACGGGGACGCGGCCAATCGGCTCACCCACCCGCGCTACGAGGTCGAGCGGGTCTACCGCGTCACGGTGCACGGAAGATCCGCCGCCGAGATTCGTCAGGCGCTGTCGCGGCCGATGGTGATCGACGATCGACCGGTGGCGATGCGGAAGGCCTCCGTGCGGGAACTGGACGCGCGGCGGACCGATGTCCAACTGGTGCTGACGGAAGGACGTCATCGGATCGTGCGCCGGATGTGCGAGCAGTTGGGGCTGAAGGTCGAACGCTTGACGCGCATGAGCCATGGGCCGGTGCAGTTGGGGCGTCTGGCACCGGGCGCGTGGCGCCACTTGGGGGCACGGGACGTCGCCGCGATACGCGCGCTGACGACGGGGGAATAGGGAGACCATGGATATTCGGGATCGAACGATCGTGATGTTGGGTGGCGGTGGCCTCGTGGGGCATGCGGTCGCTCGACGGCTGCTGGCGCTGGAGCCCAAGCGAATCGTCCTGGTGGCGCTCTATGAGGACGAAGTGCGGAGCACGGCGGAGAGTTTGGGGCCGTACCGGGGAGACGCCGCGATTGAGTGTGAGTGGGGCAACGTGTTCTATCCGGAGCCGGCGGCGAAGCTCGACCGCCACGCGATTCTGGAAGATCCCGCCCTCCGGCGCATGCTGATCGACGACATCGTTGGGGACCTGAGTCCCGCCGTGCTGCGGCGCAGCTTTCTCTACCAGCTCTTCGAGCGCTGGCAACCGGACGTGGTGGTGGACTGCATCAACACCGCCACCGCGTTCGCCTATCAAGATGTCTTCCAGAGCGCGCGGGCGCTGCTCAGCGCGGCCGGGACGGGCACGGTGAGCAGCGAGCAGGTGGAGCGGCACGTGCTCACGCTCACGATGCCACAGCTCATTCGCCATCTCCAGATCCTCTCCGAAGCGATGCGACAGTTCCGGCCTCAGGCGTACGTCAAGGTCGGGACGAGCGGCACGGGCGGGATGGGGTTGAACATCCCGTACACGCACTCCGAGGAACGGCCCTCCCGCACCCTGTTGACCAAGTCAGCGGTCGCGGGGGCGCATTCGCTCCTCCTCTTTCTGCTGGGCCGGACGCCCTGGGCGCCCGCCACCATGGAGATCAAGCCGACGGCCGCGATTGCCTGGCGGGAAATCGGCTATGGCCCGATTCGCCGGAAGGGCGCATCGATCCGTCGCTACGACTGCCCGACACCGCTCCCCTTGGCCGACGCCTTCTCGGCGCAGGCGCGCGGCTGGGTCGATCTTGGCGGCCCGCTCGAATCGGTCTTCATCGATGTCGGCGAGAACGGCGTGTTCGCCCGCGACGAGTTCGAGACGATCACGACCCTCGGGTCGATGGAGTTCATCACACCCGAGGAAGTGGCTGACTACGTCGTCATGG
>CAYWNR010000710.1:0-1298 GCA_964459705.1 uncultured Gemmatimonadaceae bacterium
GACGGTGGGCGTGGGACCGTCCAAGTCACCGGGGTCGAGGGAGACGTCTCGATCACCGGAGCGCGAGGCGAGGTGACGGTCGAAACCGTGGAGGGCGACGTCACGTTGGATGGGGTCGAGAGCGGCAACGTGGATGTCGGCACGGTGGAGGGAGACATCGTCTACCGGGGCACGGTGCAGGACGGGGGCGTCTACCGCCTGACCACCCACGAGGGTGACGTGACCCTCGCGGTCGCGCCCCCCCTCAACGCGACGGTGTCCGTCTCGACGTTCGAGGGCAGTTTCGAAGCGGCGTCGGCGTTCGGGCTGACGCTGTCGTCGGTCCGGCGCGGGCGCCGGCAGAACTTCGTCGTTGGCAGTGGATCGGCGCGCATTGAGCTCGAGTCCTTTGACGGCGCTATCCGGCTCGAGCGCCGGTGAACCTAGGGAGGTTGGCATGCGATTGGTTGGCATTCTTGCCGTGACGGCCGTGGGTGTCGCTACCCTGGCGACCCCGGCGGCGGCGCAGGACGAGGCGTTTCACTGGACCGGCAAGCTCGCGGCCGGGCAGACGCTCGAGATCCGCGGCGTGTCGGGCGACATCCGCGCGGAGCGGGCCACCGGCTCGGACATCCAGGTGGACGCGCGGAAGCACGGTCGCCGCAGCGACCCGGCGGACGTCCAGATCGAGGTCGTGCCGTACGACGGCGGTGTCACGATCTGCGCGGTCTATCCGTCGCGCGACGGGCGCGAGAACGAGTGCCGTCCCGGCGGCGGGCACGATAACACCCAGAACAACGACGTCTCGGTCACCTGGACCATTCGCGTGCCCGACGGCGTCAACCTCGAGGCCCACACCGTAAACGGCGATGTCACTGTCATGGACGTGGGTGGCGACGTCGGGGCGAGCACCGTCAACGGGGACGTTGACCTGTCCACGCGCGGGACGGCGGAGGCCCACACCGTGAACGGATCCATCACCGCCTCGCTCGGCCGAGCGGATTGGGACGGACGGGCGACCTTCAAGACCGTGAACGGGAGCGTGACCCTCGAAGTGCCCGATGGATTGAGCGCGCGGGTGGATGCGTCAACCGTCAACGGGTCAATCGAGACCGATTTCCCCATCACAGTACAGGGCCGCTTCGCGCGCCGGTCGCTGCACGGGACCATCGGTGACGGCGGCCGCGACCTGGAGATCGGGACCGTGAACGGGTCGATTCGCATTCGCAAGACCGACTGAGCGGCTGGCGGGGGTAGTGGGGGGGGCCCCGTTTGTAAACCCCGTAGCCCCCCCTATACACCCCCCCCGAGCCCGCGAG
>CAYWNR010000710.1:1308-1711 GCA_964459705.1 uncultured Gemmatimonadaceae bacterium
CAGCCGTCTCCAGCGATTCCCCCGAGGCCGCTCCCCCGCCTAGCTTCCGGCATGCACCGCTGGTCATTCGTCGCTCTCGCTGCGCTCACTGCCTGCCGGCCGCACACGCCGGATACCGCACAGGAAGTCCGTCGTCTCGCCGACGACGTCATCCCGCGGGTCGAGCAGACCGTGGGGCTCCGCTTTCGCACCCCGCCCAGGTTCGCGGTCCGAGACCACGCGGCCGTCGCGCATTACCTGCGGGCTCGGCTCGACCAGGAATACCCGGCGGAGCGCCTGGCGGATGTCGCCGCCGCCTACCGCCTCACCGGACTCATTCCCGACACCGTCGACCTGCGGGCCCTGCTGCTCGCGGTGCTCGAGGAGCAGGTCGTGGGCTACTATGACCCGGATTCGCTCACCC
>CAYWNR010000711.1:0-1706 GCA_964459705.1 uncultured Gemmatimonadaceae bacterium
GGCAACGCGATGCGGCAGAACCCGTACTTGAAGGTCATGATCCAGGGCGGCTACTACGACGCCGCGACGGACTACTTCAACGCGCAGTACACCATCTCCCACATCCAGCCCGGTGGCGAGCTCAAGGATCGGTTCCGGTTCCGGTTCTACGAGAGCGGGCACATGATGTACTTGCGGAGGCCGGACCTGGCCAACGCGAACAACGATCTGCGCGACTTCATCAAGTGGGCGCTGGAGGATCTGCCGGAGCACCCGATGAAGGCGAAATAGGTAGGGCGGCGAGCGAATACACGGGGAAGCAGAGCAGAGGGGCAAAACACCAGGAGCAGAGGGGCAGCGGGGCAGAGAAGAGGTGCGGCGTGGTCTTGGGTGGTGGACCCCGCCTTCTCTCCGCCCCGCTGCCCCTCTGCTCTTCCCCCCACCGCGCTGCTTCCTCACAGTACCCCTTCGCCAGCGCTCGACCCCGCGCGTTGCTCCCCCCGTGATTCGCTATGCCACCGCGCGGAACACGTCGAGATACTGGACGAGTCGGCGATGTCCGAGGAAGTGGCTGCGCGCGCGGCGGCGGGCGTTGCGCCCGAGCCGTTTGAGGAGCGCCGGATTGCGTACGAGCCGTTCGACGGCCCGTCCGAACGCGCGGTGGTCGCCGGGGCGTTCGAGTAACAGGCCGTGCACGCCGTCCACGATCTGATCGCGAATGCCACCCACGGCGCTCGCAATCACCGGCCGGCCTTTCCACATGGCCTCGGTCACGGTGAGTCCGAATCCTTCGCGTAGGCTCTTCTGCGCCAGAATCGTAGCATGCCGCTGGATGGCGTTGACCATCACGGCGTTCTCCTCGGCATCCTCCATCGGCAAGCTCACGAGGTGAATGCGCCGGCGAAGCGCCAGTGGAAGCCGGTGCCAGCGATCCACGCAGTCTTCGTAGACGCCTAGTCCTTCCGGATCGTCCGTGACTCCCTGGACGTCGGGACCGACCAGCACGAGGTGCAATCCCGATAGACGGTGCGCGTGCTCGGCGAACCCGAGCATGACACCCGCCATGTCCTTGAGCGGGTCCCAGCGCGATACCTGGACGAGGATCGGTGTCTGCGGAGAGGGGAGCGGAGCGGCTTGCATGATTGCCGCCCGTCGAGTCACGTGGCCTCGAGATCCATCCGTACGGGTGAACGGCACGCCGCCATCCGGGCCCCCGTTGGCCGCGAGAAGCCCTATGTGCCGCAGGGTCGCCCGCCCGCCGCTGAGGGCGAGCGGCGCGTTCTTGAGGGAGAGTGGGTCGATGGCCGGTGGGACGACGAAGGTACCGTCAGTTGGCACCCACGAAGGAACGTACGCTCGCCGAGAGAAGATCCACCCATGCGCGTCCGCGAGATACGGTCGGAGGAAGTCCCAGCCCTCACGCGCGGCGGCGTTGATTTGATCGGTGCCGATGTGGCAGCGCCACACCACCCGAGCGCCCCGCGCCGTGAGATCCCGGGCGAGACCCGCGGTCTGCGGGTCGTGCAGCACGACGAAGTCTCCAGGCCGGATCCGGCCGTCGATCCGGCGGAGATTGCGCCGCATCGTCGCCCGATACAGAGCGGTGTGATCTGCGGAAAGCCCGGTCGCGTGACCGTTCCGCCCGTGCAAGAGGTGATGCAGTCGCTTGGTCAGCGCGAAGAAGCGCGCGTCACCTTCGAGCACGAGCCAGCGTGCGTCGAGTCCTG
>CAYWNR010000712.1:0-1703 GCA_964459705.1 uncultured Gemmatimonadaceae bacterium
TCATTGTTGCGGTGACGGTGAGAAGTGAAAAGAGAAGAGTGAAAAGACGTTGTGTGGGAGGAAACGGCGGTCACGCTTCATGTTTCACCGTCGACGGCTCTTCGTCTATGGCTTGCACGAAGCGGTCGAGGGCGTCCTGCCACGAGGGCAGGGGACTTCCCGCGAGCGCGTCGTAGCGCGACGTGTCCAGTACCGAATAGGCCGGGCGCGGCGCGGGCGTGGGGTACTCGGCGGTGCTGCAGGGAGCGAGCCGGTCGGCCCGTCCCGCGGCCTCGAACACCCGGCGGGCGACGTCGTACCAGGTGGCGATGCCGGCGTTCGCCACGTGCAGCACGTGCGCTCCCACTCCCAACGGCGCCCGGTGCTTCGTCACGAGCGCCCACGTGGCCGTTGCCAGGTCCACCGTGTACGTCGGCCGACCCCGCTGGTCGTTGACGACGCGCGTCGCCTGGCCGGCGGCGGCCCGCTCCCACATGGTGCGCGGAAACGACTTGCCGTGCGCGCCGAACAACCAGGACGTGCGGAGGATGACGTGCCGGGCTCCACTCGTTGCCAGCGACCGCTCGCCCTCGAGCTTGGTGCGGGCGTACACCCCCCTCGGCGCGGGCGCGTCGTCCTCCCGATAGGGGTGCGTGCCGGAGCCGTCGAAGACGTAGTCGGTGGAGTAGTGGACGACGAACGCGCCGGCCCCCGCGGCGGCGCGCCCGATGATGCCGGGCGCGTCGGCATTGATCCGCCTGACGGCGTCGGGCTCCTGTTCGGCCCGATCTACGGCCGTGTACGCCGCGCAGTTGATGACGACCTCGGCGGCCACCTCGCGCAGGACGCGTTCGACGGCCGCCGGGTCCGTCACGTCACAGTCCTTATCGAATGCCGTGAGGTGGAAGCCGGCGGGCGCCGTCGCGACGACGTCCTGTCCTAGCATCCCGAGCGACCCGAACACCACCACCCGCGTCACGGTCCGCCGGTCCGCCGGTCCGCCGGTCCGCCGCCCAGATACATCGCGTTGGCCGCGCGGTACGCCTCGCTGCGGACGCGCTCCCACCAGGTGCGGTGCTCGAGGTACCACTGGACGGTATCGTGGAGACCCTGCTCGAGGTCGTGGCGTGGAGCCCAGCCCAGGTCCCGGCGAATGCGATCGATGTTCATGGCGTAGCGCCGGTCGTGACCGGGGCGGTCGGTCACGAACGCGATCAGCGACTCGGGTTTCCCCAGCTGCGACAGGACACGCTTGACGATCGTGAGGTTCGGGACCTCGGCCTCGCCGCCGATGTTGTACGTGCTGCCCGGCGCTGCGTGCTCCAGGACCCGCAGCAGGGCCTCCGCATGGTCCTCCACGTGCAGCCAGTCCCGCACGTTCAGGCCGTCCCCGTACACGGGAAGCGACGCATCCGCCAGCGCCCGCGTGATCATCAGCGGGATGAGCTTCTCGGGAAACTGGTAGGGGCCATAGTTGTTGGAGCAGCGTGTGATCACCGCCGGGACGCCGAATGTCTCGCCGTAGGCCCGCACGAGCAGGTCCGATCCCGCCTTGCTCGCGGAGTAGGGGCTGTTGGGCGCGAGGGCGGTGCGCTCGGTGAAGGCCGGATCGTCCGGTCCGAGCGAGCCGTAGACCTCGTCGGTGCTCACGTGCACGAATCGGAACGGCCGCGGCCGCTCCGCCAACTCGCGGTGGCGGTACCCGGACGCGTCCACCCGGATCA
>CAYWNR010000713.1:0-1702 GCA_964459705.1 uncultured Gemmatimonadaceae bacterium
TGAACACGATGCCGTGGTTCTCGACGCGGTCGAGGGCTTCGTTCACGACGTCGTCCATGTCCACGAGCTTCCGCAGCTCCTCGTCCACCAGGATGCGGCGCGCTTCGCTCAGGTGCACCGTCCGCCGTTTCTTCCGCTTGGGCAGCATGTCGCGGAGCATCTCGGTGAAGTTGATGTCCGTTCCCTCCATCCCGGGCGGCGGCTGAAACATGTCCATCATCGGTAACCCTTCCTGGGTCACCTCCACCTCGACCTCGCGGTCCTCGAGTTTCCCGTCCCGGAGCAACTGGCGCAGCTTCTCGCGCGTGCGCTTGCGGCGTTCCTCGTCGGGGCCGAGTACGCGCGCCTCGCCCCCGCGGCCGACCACAAACGTGCCCCCGTTCGGCACCGCTGCGGCCGCGGGCCTTTCTCCCTCGGCCGGCGTTGCGGCGGGCGGCTCGGCCGGCGGTGGCAGCAACAGGTCCAGCAGGCGTTCCTCCGCCCGCTCTTCTGCCTGGGGATAGACGTCGTCTTCCCGCTCGCCGCGCACCATGGTGATGGACGCGTCCACCAGCTCGCGGATAATGGACTCGACGTCGCGCCCGACGTAGCCCACCTCGGTGAACTTGGACGCCTCCACCTTGAGAAACGGCGCGCCCGCCAGACGCGCTAGCCGCCGGGCGATTTCCGTCTTCCCCACGCCCGTGGGGCCGATCATGATGATGTTGTTCGGAACGATCTCGTCCCGGATGTCCTCCGGCGCCTGGCTCCGGCGCCAGCGGTTCCGGATGGCGATGGCCACCGCCCGCTTGGCGGCGTCCTGCCCGACGATGTACCGATCCAGCTCCGCCACGATCTGCCGCGGCGCCAGCTCCTCGAGCCAGGGAAGCGGGTCTGTTGGCGTCGCGGAGCCGGCGGGCATGATCGGCGCCGTTTTGGCTGGCGTCTCACTCATCCCGCGCCTCCCAGTTCCACGATCGTGACGTTGCGATTGGTGAACACGCAGATGTCCGAGGCAATCGCCAGACTCCGCTCGACGATCGCGCGCGCGTCGAGCGGCGAGTCGAGCAAGGCCCGCGCGGCAGCGAGCGCGTAGTTGCCGCCGCTCCCAATGGCGAGCAAGCCGTCGTCCGGCTCGATCAGCTCGCCGGACCCGCTGAGCACGAACCCGTGCTGCGCATCGGCGAGGGCGAGCAACGCTTCCAGCCGCCGCAGGATCCGATCGCTGCGCCAGTCTTTGGCCAGCTCCACCGCCGCGCGCGGTAGGTTGGCGGGGAACCGCTCGAGCTTCTCCTCGAACTTCTCGAACAGCGTGAAGGCGTCCGCCGCGGCGCCCGCGAACCCGGCGAGCACCTTGTTGCCCCCGATGCGGCGGACCTTGATGGCCTTGGCTTTCATCACCGTGTCGCCCACCGTCACCTGACCGTCCCCACCCATGACGACGCGGCCGTCTTTCCGGACGCAGAGAATGGTCGTGGCGTGTATGCGAGGCCGCACGGATGGCTCCCTGAAGAGTGGACTACCGCGCCCGCGGGTGCGCCTGTTGGTAAACCCGCTTCAGGCGTTCGACGCTGGTATGAGTATACACTTGCGTCGTGCTGAGCGAACTGTGGCCGAGCAGCTCTTGCACGGCCCGGAGATCGGCCCCGGCGTCGAGCAGATGGGTGGCGAACGAATGGCGCAGGGAATGGACCTTGAGGCCGGTCCGCTCCCCGAACATCCG
>CAYWNR010000714.1:0-1699 GCA_964459705.1 uncultured Gemmatimonadaceae bacterium
TCAGGTACCACACGCCGCCAGACTCGCCGAAGTCATGGGTCCGCACGACGTTCCGGTGCGAGATCCGTCGGGCGAGACGAATCTCATCCTTGAAGCGCTCGCGGGACAGTTCGTCGCTCAAGAGCTCGGGACGCAACGTCTTGATCGCGACGTCGTCGTCGAGCTCCAGATCTCGGGCCCGATAGACCGTCCCCATCCCGCCGCGGCCCAAGACCGACACCACCTCGTAGCGCCCTGCAAACCGCTCACCCGATCTGAGGTTTGGCCCCTCGGCCACCTCGGAGGTCTCGATGCTTGCCCGCGCGACGCCGACTTCATCGCGCAGGCGGCCCAGCCGCTCCTGCAGGCGCGATTCCCGTTGGTGCACGTGCGCGGCCATCCGGTCCATCACCCGCGCCAGCCGGCCGATGGCGTCCGTGCGCCGGGCCACGTCGGCCAGCAGGCCCGGCTTGTACGCGCCCGCCTCCACCGCGCTGGCCGCCGCGGTCACGTAGCCCAGCGCCCTGAGCTGCTCCCGTTCCTGGTCGCGCCAGCGCTTCTTCTGCATCGTCGCCGCGATGCGCGCCCGCAGAATGGCCAGCTCGAACGGCTTCGGCAGGTAGTCCTCGGCCCCTTGCTCGATGCAGCGGGCGATGGCCGCCAAATCGTCGAGCGCGGAGATCATGATCACCGGGAGATCGCGCGTCGCCGCGTCGCTCTTGAGCCGATCGAGCACCGCCAGCCCGTCCATCTCCGGCATCAGCACGTCGAGCAGGACGATGTCCACCGGCTCGCGGCCCACCACGTCGAGCGCCTCGCGGCCACCTGCCGCCGTCAGGACCGTGTACCCCTCGCGCTCCAGACGACGTCGGAGCAGGTCACGGTTGCCGGGTTCGTCGTCCACCACCAGCAGGCGGCCCTTCCCGGCATCCTCGGTGGAGATCGGCTCCGCGGCCCCGACCGGTTTCGCCGGCTCCTCGCGCGGCACCAGTCGTCCGGCGGCGGCGAGGATACGGCGCAGATCCTCCGCGAACGTCGGCGTGGGCTCTTCACCCGTAGCACCCAGCAGCCCCTCGACCATCTCGATGATGCGCCGCTGCGGTTCCGCGAGCTTTGCGTACAGCTCAGTCAGCTCCGTGACGGTGACCGAGTTCCGCGTCGGGGCCAGCACCAGACTGATCACCTCGAGGGCCTGGCGCGCGGCGGTGACCGTCTGCTCGAGCGCCGCCTTCTCAGATGCATGGGTGGGCAACTCGAGATCCTCGAGCAGCATCTCCGCATAGCCGACGATGTGATTCACCGGCGTGCGGAGATCGTGCCGCAGCTCGGCGACCGGATTCGAGAGGCTCATGCGCCTCCACTCAGCAGGGCGGTGATCTTGCCGAGGAGACGATCGAACTCCACGGGCTTGGTGTCGTAGTCACTGCACCCGGCCTCGAGCGCGCGCTCGCGGTCGCCCGCCATGGCGTGCGCCGTCAGCGCGATGATCGGCAGCGTCGTCGTTTCGGGTGCCTGCCGCAGGCGGCGGGTCGCCTCCCACCCGTCGATCCCGGGAAGGCTCATGTCCATCAGCACGAGATCGTACGTCCCCGCCACCGCCATCGTGACGCCCTCGAGCCCGTCCGTTGCCATCTCCACCTCATAGCCGCGCCGCATTAGGCGTCGAGACAGCATGTCGCGGTTCATCTCGTTGTCCTCGACCAGCAGGATCTTCGGCATC
>CAYWNR010000715.1:0-1687 GCA_964459705.1 uncultured Gemmatimonadaceae bacterium
CGATGAGCGTGGTGAACGCTCCCAACGCCGAAACACCCGTAATGGTGCGAGCGATATTGCGGAATAGCCGGTGCACCCCGCGCGCGAAGACGAACCGCTCCGACCGCTCGGCCGTGTAGGCTTTCACCACCCGGATGCCGCCGAGCGACTCGCTCAGGCGACCGGTGACGTCCGCGTTGATCCTGCTCCGCTCTCGGAAGATGGGTCGCAACGTCTGAAAGGCGAACGCCATGCCGCCACCGAACAGCAAGAGCACCGACAGGGTGATGGTGGTGAGCACCCAATTGAGGTGGAACAGCCAGCCGAGCGCGATCGTGCCCGTGATCAGCCCACCCGTCAGCCGCACGAGACCCGTGCCGACGAGGTTCCGGAGGCCATCGGCATCGGTCATGACGCGCGAGATCAGGATGCCGCTCTTGGTGGAGTCGAAGAACCGGACCGGGAGGCGCTCGACGTGACTGAGCACGTCCTTCCGCATGTTGGCGATGGCCCGCTGCGCGGTGATCCCCAACACCTGGGACAGCGAGAACGACGTGATTGCCTGTACCACCGCGGCGATGCCCACGGCCACCGCAATGGGAACCAGCAACTCGCTGCGATGCTTCGTGAACACGTCGTCGATCAGCCACTTGGACGACGCCGGCATGACCAATCCGGCCAAGCGGTTGGGAATCATCAGGATCCCGCCGATCGCCAGCCGGCGGCGGTTCTCCCATACGAGGTCGCGCGCCTGCTGCGTGACGTCCGAGAGCCGGAGCTTGCGCTTCTTCCCTTCGCTATCCGCCAAGGGGCTGCTGGGGGGATGGGTCATGGGAGGAGGAATGTACACAAACAGAGAGGGAACGTGGGTCGAGGCTCCTCTCTGGCCTAGGAGCAGAGGGGCAGAGGGGCAGAGAAGCAGAACAGAGGGGCAGAGAGGAGGTGAGGTCGGGCTTCCGGGTGGTCTGTGAGCGCTGGACGTCATGGTGCGTCCTGCCTTCTCTCTGCCCCGCTGCCCCTCTGCTCCTGTACCGTCTTGCGATCACACTCCACGCGGCGTACTAGCCGGCCCCGTCCCGGGGCGTATTTTCCGCCCCATGCCCTATGCCCTGATGAGCAGCGGCGGCAAGGACGGGACGCTCGCGCTGGATCGCGCGCGGCGTCAAGGGCTGGACGTGCGGTGGCTGGGGTGCGTGTTCGAGGGAAACACCGGCCGCCTCCGGTTCCACGGTGTCCGGCACGAGCTGATCGCGACCCACGCACGGGCCCTCGGACTGGAACCGGTGCTCACGCGCACCCATCCGGACGACTTCGAGACGGCGTTCGGCCGACTGCTCGTCGGCCTCAAGAAACGCGGCTGTGACGGCCTCTTGTTCGGGAACATCTCGCTCGCGGACGTCCGCGCCTGGTACGAAGACCGCGTGACCCGCGCCGGCTTTGAGCATCGCGAGCTGCTCTGGGGCGAACCCTCGATGGAGTTGGCCTACGAGATCGTGGAGCGCGGCTACCGCGCCCTGGTCGTCTCCGTGCATCTCGAGATGAATGCCGTGCCGTTCCTCGGCCGAGAGCTGGACGCCGACCTCCTCACCGACATCGGCATCACTGACGACCTCGACCCGTGCGGGGAGCGCGGCGAGTACCACACGTTCGTGTTCGACGGACCGGAGTTTCAGACCAGCGTGCCGTTCCAGGTGGGGAAACAGATCAC
>CAYWNR010000716.1:0-402 GCA_964459705.1 uncultured Gemmatimonadaceae bacterium
GAGCATCTCCAGGTACCCGATGGGCTCCATGAGTCGGAGCTGGCTGCCGGACGAGGCTGCAAGGTCGAGGGCATCGAACCGAGCCCGTGTGCGGGGATGCACTGGGAACACCACGGGCAGCTCGTGGCCGATTGCATCCAAAGCGGCCAACAGTTCACGCAGTGTTCCTTCGTCGTCAACGTTCGACGGCCGGTGCAACGTCACCACCGCGTATCGCGCATCGCTCCCCACCAACGGCTGCCCACCAACCACCAACCGCTGACTACCAACCGCCGCAGCCCGCGCAGCGGGCAAGGCATGCACCAGCGAGTCGATCATGATATTCCCGACGAAGTGGATCCGATCCGCCGGGACTCCCTCGCCGAGCAGGTTGTCGTTCCCGTCTCGCGAGGGCGTGAACAG
>CAYWNR010000716.1:412-1681 GCA_964459705.1 uncultured Gemmatimonadaceae bacterium
TCTCCTCGGGCATGGACCAATCGCGGCTGCGGAGCCCCGCCTCGACGTGGGCGACCTTGATGTCGAGCTTCGCGGCGACGAGCGCGGCGGCTACCGTGGAGTTCACGTCGCCGTAGACCAGCACCCCGTCCGGTCGCTCGCCCAAGAGCACCGGCTCGATCCGCTGCATGATCGCGGCGGTTTGTTGGGCGTGGGATGCGGAACCCACTTCCAGGTCGTGGTCGGGCTCGCGGATGGCAAGGTCTTGAAAGAATGACGCGGACATGCCGGCGTCGTAGTGCTGGCCGGTGTGGACTATCACGTGCCGGGCATCCGAGCGCGCCGCAAGGACACGCGCGAGCGGGGCCAACTTCATGAAGTTGGGGCGGGCGCCGACGACGGAGAGGAGCTTCAGAGACAATGTCGTTGGTCGTTAGAAGTTGGTGGTTGGTGGTTGGTGGATGGTGCTGTTTCACACCGGGACAACCAGCAGGATAACCAGGATTACGATGATCGTGAGCGGTGACCCCAGGCGGGCGTAGTCCCCGAAGCGGTAGCCACCGGGACCGTACACCATCGTGTTGGTCTGGTACCCAATGGGCGTGAGGAACGATGCCGAGGCGGCTACTGCCACCGCAATGGCGACCCAGCGCACGTCCATGTGCATGCTCTGGGCGGTGGCCACCGCGATCGGGAACATCAGGACGGCGGCCGCGTTGTTCGTGATCAGTTCCGTCAGCAAGACGGTGGCGAGCACGATCCCCAGGAGGACCGCGCGGGCCCCAAGGGGCGCTAGGGAACTCACCATGAGCGTCGCGGCCCGGGCCGCCAGACCGGATCGTTCCATGGCGGCACCGATGCCGAACGCCGCCGCGATCACGAGAATGACGTCCAGGTCCACCGCTCCCCGCGCCTCGCCAGCGGTGAGCACACCGAAGACGACGAGCAGCACGCCAGCCAGGAGCGAAGCCTGGAGGATGGGGAGGACGCCGGTGCCCGCCGCGACAACCACACCGAGGCCGATCACACCGACCAGCCACGCCTTGCGGGCCACCGCGGGCGGCGAGCCACCGAGCCGCGCCGCGAGCAGGAAGTCATGCCGGTCGCGCCACCGATCGGCAAATCCCGCGTCGGTGAGCAGCAACAACATGTCGCCCACCCGCAGGCGGATCGCGCCCAGCTTGCCCGGCACGCGCGCCCCCGCGCGGTGGATGGCGACCGCTGCTGCCTGGTAGCGGCTCCGGAACTCGACCTCCCGCAGCGTCCGGCCGACGAGCGGAGAGTTCGGGC
>CAYWNR010000717.1:0-1680 GCA_964459705.1 uncultured Gemmatimonadaceae bacterium
CGAACGGGAAATCCACCACGGTCGCGCTCACGCGACACGTGTTGAACGTGGCGGGAGATGTGGCGGTCTTGGGGACGCTCGGCGCGTTCGACGGCGCGGGTGCGACGCTCCCCGGTGGTGCCGCGCTCACGACACCGGGGCCCGTCGACCTGCAGCATACCCTGGCGCAATTCCGCGACCGGGGCGCGCGGACAGTCGTGATGGAAGCCTCGTCGCACGCCCTGCATCAGGGTCGGGTGTTCGGGTTGCCGTTTGCGGCCGGTGTCTACACGAACCTCACCCACGAGCATCTCGACTACCACGGCGACGCGAGCGCGTACCTGGCGGCCAAGGCGCTGCTGTCGGAGCATCTGGCGCCGGATGGCGCCGAGATCGTCAACGCCGACGACCCGGCGTGGGAGCGGCTGCCGCGTCGCCCGCATCGCCGGCGCGTGACCTTTGGCGTCCATCCGTCGGCTGAGGTGCGGGCCTCGGCCGCCACCTTCGACGCGGACGGGACCCGGTTCACCCTGAGCGTGGGCGACCGCGACCAGCAGGTTCAGCTGCCATTGGTCGGCGAGTTCAACGTCAGCAACGCCCTCGGCGCCGCGGCGGTCGCGTGGGTGCTTGGCATGACTCCCGACGTCATCGCGACGCGACTCGCGACGGCCCCGCAGGTCCCCGGTCGGCTGGAACGCCTGGCCACGCAGCCGTTCGTCGTCCTGCGCGACTACGCGCATACGCCGGACGCCCTCCGCCGCGTGCTCCGCACGCTCCGCTCCTTGACCTCGGGACGGCTCATCGTGCTCTTCGGAGCCGGCGGGGATCGGGACCGGCGTAAACGCCCGGTCATGGGTCGGGTGGCCGCGGAGGAGGCGGATCTCACGATCATCTCGACCGACAATCCCCGAACCGAAGATCCGGAGCGCATCCTCGACGAGATCGAGGAAGGTCTGGCCGGCGTGGCGCATCTCCGGATCACGGATCGCCAGGAGGCTATCGAGCGCGCGTTGGGGCTCGCCAAACCGGGAGACACGCTCGTGCTCGCGGGCAAGGGGCACGAGACCTATCAGGTGTACGGCACGGAGAAGGTGCCGTTCGACGAAGCCGCCATCGTGCGGGATTCCCTGGGAGCGCTGCGGTGACCCCCTGGAGCGACGCCATGGTGCGGGAAGCGCTGGGCGTGACGGTCGCGAACGCGCCCAGCGTCTTCACGGCGATCAGCACCGACACGCGCAATCTGGGAGACGGGGCGCTTTTCGTGGCGCTCCGCGGCGATCGCTTCGACGGGCACGATCATCTGATCGCCGCACGGGACGCGGGGGCCGTCGGTGCGGTCGTGCGGGAGGGAACCACCGACGTGCCGGGGCTGGCGCTCTACCGGGTCGACGACACGCGCGTCGCGCTCGGGCGCCTCGCCGCGTTCCGGCGCCGGGTGGTGGCCGGTCCGGTCGTTGCGGTCACCGGCACCAATGGCAAGACGGCCACGAAGGAGCTGGCGGCCTTGGCGCTCGCGACGCGGTGGCGGGTGCACGCGACGCGCGACAACCTGAACAACGAAATCGGCGTGCCGCTCACCCTCTTGCACGCCCCCGGTGACGCGGAGGCCTTGGTGGTCGAGGCCGGCGCCAGCGTGCCGGGGGAAATCGCGCGGCTCCGGCGGATCATCACGCCCACCATCGCGATCGTGACGAACGTCTC
>CAYWNR010000718.1:0-1678 GCA_964459705.1 uncultured Gemmatimonadaceae bacterium
CGAAGCAGTTCACCGCCACCGCAGTCGTGCTGCTCGCGCTCGACGGCAAGCTCGATCTCGACGATCCCGTACGGAAGTACATCCCCGAGCTGCCGGACTACGGGCAGCCGCTCACAATCAGGAACCTCCTCACGCATACGAGCGGACTCCGCGAGTGGAGCAACCTCGTGGCGCTCCAGGGCTGGCCCCGCGGTACGCGGGCACACACGCAGGACGACCTCTTCAACGTGGTCGTCGACCAGAAGGCGCTGAATTACCCGGTGGGCGAGTACTACTCGTACACCAACTCGGGCTTCGCCCTCCTCTTCACGATCGTCGAGCGCGTGAGCGGCAAATCGTTCCAGGAGTTTTCCCAGGAGCGCATCTTCGGACCGCTCGGCATGACCCACACCCGGTGGCGCGATGACTTCACGCGCCTCGTCCCCGGCCGGGCCCAGGCCTACGCCCGCGAGCGGGACGGCTGGCACCTCGAGATGCCGTTCGAAGACGTCGTCGGGCCAGGTGGTCTCCTCAGCACGGTGGGTGACTGGCTCATCTGGAACGAAGCGCTCACCAACAAGACGCTTGGCGCCGCCTGGGTCGACTCGCTCAGCCATCAGATGGTGCTCAACAACGGCCGCCAGATCCAGTACGCGCTCGGCCTGATCTTCCGGGAATACCGGGGACTGCGCGAGATCTCCCACAGTGGCTCCACCGCCGGCTATCGCACGTACCTGGCCCGCTACCCGGATCGCGGGCTGTCGATCGCGGTGATGTGCAACATGGCGCAGGGCAATGCCGGCGCCTACCTGCACGCGATGGCCGACGCGCTCATCACGGATTTCCCACCGGTGCCCGGGCTGGATACCACGGCGGTGGACCCGGCCGCGCTCCACCGTTACGGCGGCATCTATCGCAGCGACCGCACGCACGAACCGCTTACGGTGTCCCCAGAGATGTTGGCATCGTTGCGCGCGCTCCCGGGCGGCTGGTTCTTTATGCCGCGTGGCGGCACGCGGGTGCATTTCGATCTCGGGACGAACGGAACCCCCTCCGGCCTTCAGTTGGCGCAGGCCGACGGGGACACGGTGGGGTACGTCTTCGCCGCCGCCACGGCATGGGCCCCGACTCCGCAGCAGCTCACAGCCTTCGAGGGTCATTACCGCAGCGACGAGCTAGGCGTGACCTACGAGGTCAAGGTCAAGGGCGACACGCTCACGCTGGGAGACGGACGAGGTCGCTTCCTTCCGCTCCGCCCGACCTATCCGGACGCCTTCGAGGCGCGCAGCATCGCGGTCTGGTTCGAGCGCGATCGCCGCGGCCGCGTGACGTCCGCCCACATGGGCTCGGGACGATTGTGGGACCTCGTGCTGCCGCGGGGGCGGTAGATGAAGATGAAAGGGAGTGGGTTTGCAGGTGCTAGGGTAGACGGCAAGACGGCAAGCGGTTGGCAGGTGCTAGCGGGGAGTGTCGTTCGTTCACCTCCCCACTGCACACCGCTTGCCGTCTTGCCGTCTGACCCACGACCTTCTTCCGCCACCTACCGCCTCGAACCTCGCTCCACCGCAGGATGCTAGGCCCGGGCGGCCTTCCGCTTCCGCCGTTGCGCCGCTTGCGACTTGAGGCGCTTGGCGAGACTCGGTTTGGTGTAATGGCGCCGCTGGCGGACCTCCTTCAGGATCCCGGCTTTCTGCACCTG
>CAYWNR010000719.1:0-1659 GCA_964459705.1 uncultured Gemmatimonadaceae bacterium
TGCTCCCAGGCCGCGGCCGCGGCTCGTCCGTCTCGTCCATCATCTGCTACCTGCTCGGCCTGTCGCACATCGATCCCATCCGGAGCAACCTGTTCATCGGCCGGTTCCTCAACGAGACGCTCGCGTCCGTGCCCGACATCGACCTCGACTTCCCGCGCGAGATCCGCGAGGAGCTGATCCGCCGAGTGTACGCGCGCTATGGCCACGAGCACGTGGGACTGGTCTGCACGTTCCCCACCTATCGATTCCGCTCGGCGGTGCGCGAGATCGGCAAGGCGCTCGACCTTCCGCTGGGCGAGATCGAGCAGCTCGCCAAGCTCGGGTCATCGTTCGAGTCCGCCGCCCAGGTGCGCGAGGAGATGGAGCGCATCCCGGAGCTGAAGGACAAGGTGGACGCTCCGCTCTGGCGCGACCTCTGCGCGCTCTCCGAGCAAATCGCCCGCCTCCCGCGCCACATCTCGCAGCACGTGGGCGGCATGATCATCTCCAGCCGACCGCTCGTCGAGATCGTGCCGCTCGAATTGTCCGCCATGCCCGACCGCGTGCTCTGCCAGTGGGACAAAGACTCCTGCGACGACGCGCGCTTCATCAAGATTGATTTCCTCGCGCTCGGCATGCTGTCGCTGGTCGAGGAGAGCGTCGAGATGATCGCCAGGAAGGAAGGACTGCCTCCGGATCTCAGCCGCATCGACTTCGACGACGAGGCGATCTACGACCGCATCTGCAAAGGCGACACGATCGGCATGTTCCAGATCGAGAGTCGCGCGCAGATCCAGATGATCAGACGGGTACGACCGCGGAATCTGCCCGACCTCGCGGTCCAGGTGGCCATCGTACGGCCCGGGCCCATCGTGGGCGGCGCGGTGAATCCGTACGTCCGCCGTCGCGAGGCGCAGCGCTACGCGCGCGAGCGTGGCGTCGCGTATCAGCCGCCCGTGGACCACGAGCTGCTCCGCGACGCGCTCGGCGAAACGCTCGGCGTCATCATCTTCCAGGACCAGGTGCTCCAGATCTGCCAGGCGCTCGCTAGCTTCACCGCCGGCCAGGCCGAGGCGTTGCGGCGCGCCATGAGCCGGCGGCGCTCGCGCGAATTGCTCGAAGGGTTCTGGGAGGAGTTCCGCGACGGCGCCGCCAAGAACGGCGTCCCCGAAGACACCGCACAACGCGTGTTCGAGCAGGTGGTCGCGTTCTCCGCGTTCGGCTTCCCCAAGTCGCACGCCGCCGCGTTCGGCCTACTCGCCTACCAGTCGGCCTGGCTCTACCACTACCACCCAGTCGAGTACTACGCCGCGCTGTTCAATAACCAGCCCATGGGCTTCTACTCGATCGACGCGCTCGGACGCGATGCCGCGAGGCATGGCGTGAAGGTCTTGCTGCCGGACATCAATCGGAGCGATGTGTGGTGTACGGTAGAACCGGCGGACCGGCGGACCGGCGGACCGGCGGAAACGACGGCGGACCGGCGGACCGGCGGACCGATGCCAACACCGTCCGACGGTCCGCCGGACCGCCAGGGCGTGGCGGCGGATGGGTGGGGGACCGCCGGGGTGGGCGGGCAGGGTGGAGTGGGACCGCCGGGCGGGGGCGGGGCCGTCCGGGTCGGCCTCGGCTTCATCCGCGAGTGGAACGAAGAACACGCGCAGGCCGTGGTCGAGGAGC
>CAYWNR010000720.1:0-1655 GCA_964459705.1 uncultured Gemmatimonadaceae bacterium
GCCGTGGCGGGGAGCATGCCGACACGACGCAGCAGCAGCGCGGCGCGCTCGGTCTGCATCGGCAGCGTGGAAAGGTTCACCCGCTCGCCCGGAGAGTGGGAGCCGCTCCCCAGCGCACCCAACCCATCCAGGCCATCGATGAACGGGGCCACGAACGAGATGTCGCCCGCGCCACGCCGGCCCGGATCGAGCGCGGTCACCGGACCATAGCCGAGCGCGCGGCTCAGCGTGTCGTAGACGGCCAGCAGCCGGTCATTCCCCGGTGTAGGCGCCATGGCGGGGTAGTAGTCCTCGAAGACGATCTCGGCGTCCGTGCCCGGGAGGTGTTGGGACACGATCTCCCGCATCGTGACGCGGGCCCGCTCCTTCTGCTCCTCGGAGATGAAGCGGAGGTCGCCGTACGCGATGGCCGTTCGCGGCACGATGTTGAGCTTGCTGGCGATGGTCCCACTGTGCGCGATGGAGTCGTAGGTGACGTCGGTGCCGCCGACGATCGTGGCGACGTTCAGCGTGAGATACTGGTCGTTGGAGAGCTGCTGGCGGAAGCCGTCGATGATGCGGGCCAGCTCGTAGATGGCGCCGAACCCGACGCCCCGTCCGAACACGCCGGCCGAATGCGCCTGGCGTCCCGTGGCGGTCACGTGCCAGCTGGAGGATCCGCGGCGGGCGACAGTCACGTCGCCGCGGTTGCCGCCCTCAAACGCGAGCGCCACGTCGGTGCGGCTGGCCGCGTCGATCAAGTCGCGCCGAGTGACGCTGAGCGGATCGCCGGGGTGCTCTTCGTCGCCGGTGAAGATGACCGTGAGATTGAGGTCTTTCAGGGCGCCCGCCGCCTGCAACGCTTTCAAGGCGTACAGGATGATCACGTCGCCGCCCTTCATGTCGCCGCCGCCGACACCGCGCGCCACCGAATCCTCGCGCACGAAGGTGGGGCCATCGGGCTCGACCACGGTGTCCAGGTGCCCGATCAGGAGCATCCGGACGGTGCCGGCCTTCCCCTTGTGCTCGGCCACCAGATGGCCGGCCCGGTGTACCGAGTCCGGCATCGGGATCCACGTGGTGGTGAAACCGAGCGAGTCGAGCGACGCGGCGAACACCGCCCCGACTCGGCGCACGCCGTCCAGGTTCAGCGTGCTGCTCGGCATGTCGACCACCCGTTGGAGATAGGCGATCGCCTGGTCGGCGCTGGCGGCGACGGCCTGGCGGATGCGGCGTTCCTGGGACGTCAACGACGTTTGCGCGGCGAGCGGCGCGGCCAGGATGGTCATGGACAAGACGAGTCGACGCGTGAGGCGGGCGTTCATGGCGGCGTGTCCTCCGGCCTGAGGTCGTGGCTTAGCCAATCGAACCGCGGGCCGGTCGGTGGTCAAGGCCGAGGGAGGGGCGGGCGATTAGATTCGCAGGCGCCCACTCGCGGAGCTTCCCGATGCGCCGTCTCGTCTTGGTCTTGTCGCTGGTTGCCTCACCCGCCTTCGCCCAGGGCACCCAGGGCGACTACCTGATCCCGAACTTCCGGTTCACGACCGGCGAGTCGCTCGACACGCTCCGTATCCACTACACGACGCTCGGCGCGCCGCGGCGGGACGCGCAGGGGATCGTCCGGAACGCGGTGATGGTGTTGCATGGCACGGGCGGGAGCGGACGCGGGTTTCTCT
>CAYWNR010000721.1:0-1645 GCA_964459705.1 uncultured Gemmatimonadaceae bacterium
TCGGTGTCGGCCGTGGCATCGGCGATCTTGCCGTTCATGAACGTGTTGTCGCACATGAGCAACCCGCCCACGCGGAGCAGCCGCATCGCCTGCTCGAGATAGGCTGGCAACGGTGCTTTGTCGGCATCGAGGAAGACCGCGTCGAACGGGCCGTCGAGCGTCGGCAGCACGTCGAGGGCGGGCCCGAGCTTCAGCTCGACGCGCTCCGCCACCCCGGCGCGCTCGAACGCTTCGCGGGCGTGGGCGGCGTGGCGCTCGTCGCCTTCAATCGTGATGAGCGTGCCGTCGGCCGGCAGCGCGCGCGCCAGCCAGATCCCACTGTAGCCACCCAGGCTCCCCACCTCGAGCACGTGACGGGCGCCGATCAACCGGACGAGGAAGTGCAGGATGGCTCCCTCCTCCGGCGAGATGTGGATGCTGGGAAGGTCGGCCGCCTGATGGCCGGCCCGCACGGCCGCTAGCGCGGCGTCCTCACGCGCGAAGCGCGCCGCGAGATAGTCCGCGAGGCCGGTCGGGTCTCCGGTCATCCTCCCTGCGGGAACGGCGGCAGGTCCACCAGCCAGAGGCCCGTCAGCCGGCCGGCCGAGTCCAGGTCCGCGAGCACGTTCTGCGCGACCCGCACGACGCGGGTGCGGGCGGGCGCGAAGACGAGATGGATGAGGGCGTCCGCCGTGGCGGCGACCGCGGCGATGGGCGTGTCGATCTCGAGCACACCGCTGGGCGCGTCATCCGGCGGCACGAGGACCACCCGGCCGGGCGTGGCGTCGTGCGGAGCGACGAGTTTCGCCGACTCCTCCACCTCGGGCCAGACGACGACTTCGACACCGCAGAGGACACCGCCCGAGGTCTCCAGTGTCACGACCGCGCCCAGCTCGCTTTCCAGCTCCCATGAGCCGGTGAACCCCGAGCCGCCGGACGGGACGTCGGCCCGTCCGACCAGGATCTCCGTCTCCGCGTCCCAGCGGAAGTCGAACGCGGCGAGCGGCACTGTGGCCCCGGTCACGCGGGCATCGAGCGCCATCTCAGCACCCACCCATGAATCGGATCACCCGTTCGAGCGCGCGCTGCAGCTCCTCTTCCGACGCGGCGTAGCTCAGCCGCACCCAGCGGGGATCGCCAAACGCGTCGCCCGGCACCAGCGCGACGCCTTCGCGGTTGATCAATTGCTCGCAGTAGTCGGACGCCGACCGGACGGTGTTGGAGAACATGTGGTCCACGCGGAAGAAGAAGTAGAACGCGCCGACCGGGTCCACGTACTCCACCCCGGGCAGCTTCCGCCGGAAGAGATCCTCGACCAGGTCGCGCCGGCCGCGGAAGGCCTCCACCATGCGATCCACGTCCTGCTCGACCCGGTCGTCGCCGAACGCGGCGGCGGCGGCCCACTGCGACGGCTGTGAGGCCCCACTCGTCATGTGCGATTGCACGCCCGCCATCGCCTTCGCCACCGGGCCGGGCGCCAGCGCGATCCCGATCCGCCAGCCGGTCATGGCGTACGCCTTGCTCACACCCGTGATCATCACGACGTGCTCGAGCAGCTCGTCCGGGAGATCGAGCACGGACGGTGCGGGGCCGGGACCGTAGTGGATCCGCCGGTAGATCTCGTCGCTGATCAGCCAGATGTCGTGCGCTCGCGCCCACTCGGCAA
>CAYWNR010000722.1:0-1644 GCA_964459705.1 uncultured Gemmatimonadaceae bacterium
GGGCGTTGCGGCAGCGTGCGGCGGAGATCCTGGGCCGGGTTGCCCCGGTGCGAGTGCCGACGAGGACAACCGGGGCGTTCGAACTGGGCCGCTGTGAGGACTTGGTGGAGGGAATTCTCGGCATTTTGCAGCGACATCCGATGAGCGAGCATGAGCTGATGCGGACGCTGGCGCACCGCACGCCGGAGCACGTCCGCGAGGTACTGACGGCACTCGAGCGCGGGGGACGGGCGCAGGTGGTGGTGCGGGATGGAACTGCGTTCTGGGTCTCGGCGGCGGCTGCCTTTCCCTCGGAGCGAAGCAGCCGCCCCGTGCCGGAATTGCCGTCGGCGTGAGGCGGTTCCAGACCGACCTCGGTGACGCCCATGGGTGGCCGCGGCTCCGGGAGGGCGGTGGCCCATGGTGAATGGTCAAGTGCAGGTATACACGGGAGATGGCAAGGGTAAGACGACGGCTGCCCTCGGGCTTGCGGTGCGGGCCGCGGGCCATGGGCTGCGAAGCTATATCGGTCAGTTCTTGAAAGGTCAGACCTACGGAGAGCTCGAGGCGCTACGCGGTCACCCGCTGATCACGATCGAGCAGTACGGCGGCACTCGGTGTCTTCGACGGGACGACGTCACGGCCGACGACGTCGCTCGTGCACGGAGGGGCCTCGATCAGGCGCTTGACGCAATGACGTCTGGCCGGTACGAACTGGTGGTGTTGGATGAGGTGAACGTGGCAACGTGGTTCGGTTTGCTTTCCGTCGACGAGGTCATGGCATTCATGGCCCAGCGCCCAGCGCGGCTGGAGCTCATCCTGACGGGGCGGCATGCGGCAGCGGAGGTGGTGGCGAAGGCGGACCTCGTGACGGAGATGAAAGCGGTGAAGCACTACTATCGCCGCGGTCTGCAGGCGCGCGACGGCATCGAACGGTAGCGGCGGACCACACATTGGCCGCTGGAGGCCGAGGAGGATGACGGAGAGAACGCCGATGACGAAATTCCGCTCCCGCTATCGTGTGCACTACTACAACGCGCTCGCCCGCGTCTACGACCGCTTCGTCGCCGCTCACTCGAGCGACCGGGAAGGACGGCTGCGGGAGGTGCTGGCCGAGCGCGCCGCCCTCCCACGCGGCGCCCGGGCCCTGGACCTCTGCACCGGCACCGGCGCGATGCTTCCTGGCCTGGCGCGACGCACCGGTGCCGATGGATTGGTGGTGGGGCTCGACTTCTCGCGGGGCATGCTGGAGCGCGCGCAGCGTAAGCTCGAAGGCACGCCCGGTGTCGCGCTGTTGCGGGCTGACGCCGAGCGGCTTCCCTTCCGGGAGGACACCTTCGACGCCGTGACCTGCTCGCACGCGTTCTACGAACTCAAGGGCGAGGGAGCGGAGCAGGCCCTGGAGCAAGTGGCGCGGGCCCTGCGCTCGGGCGGCTCGTTCCTCATGATGGAGCATGAGGTGCCCGAGAAGCCGCTGGTCCGCTTCCTCTTCTACATCCGACTGCTTTCGATGGGACTCCGGAAGGCGCTGGAAGTGATGAGGAACGAGGAGGCGTTGTTCCAACGGCATTTCGAGATCGTCGAGCGTATCGCCACCGGCACCGGCAAATCGAAGATCATCCTCGCACGTGGTCGCAGGCGTCCACCCCGTGAAACGCCGTCGCC
>CAYWNR010000723.1:0-1631 GCA_964459705.1 uncultured Gemmatimonadaceae bacterium
GCGGTCAGGCGGCTCGCGAGACGGTGCCCAACGATGTGCGCGGGCGGTGGGACTGCCCCGGACATGACTAGCCGCCTGACCGCCTAGCCGCCTAACCGCCTATTCATACCTCAACGCTTCCACCGGATCGAGTCGCGCGGCTCGGGCCGCGGGGTAGATCCCGAAGAGGATGCCGGTAAACGCCGCGGCGGCGAGCGCGGTCACCACGGCCCACACGGGCACGGCGGCGGGCAGCGGCGTCATCTTGGAGACGATGAACGCGATCAGGCCGCCAGCGATCATCCCGCAGGCCCCGCCGATCAGCGTGAGCGTGCTGGCCTCGACGAGGAACTGCCACAGGATGGCGCGTTTCGTGGCTCCCAGCGCCTTGCGCACGCCGATTTCCCGGGTACGCTCGGTGACCGAGATCATCATGATGGCGATGACGCCCACGCCCCCCACCATGAGTCCCACGCCGGACAGGACGAGCATCACCAGGAAGAACACGCCCGTCACCTTGTTCCACGTATCGAGCAGCTTGTCCTGCGTGATGATGTCGAAGTTGGTTTCCTGGCCGGGGCGCAGCCCCCGCATCGTGCGGAGGGCCGACGTCACGTCGTCGATCGCGTCCGTCATGCTCACGCTGTCCGCTGGCGCGATGGCGAACTGGAGCCAGCCGCGCTGCTGCTTGATGTACTTGTTCAGCGTCCCGTTGGGGATGATGGCCCGGGGCCCGTCACCATCGCCGAAGAGATTCGGGGGCGGCGTGTATACGCCGATCACCTCGAAGGGGAAGCCGTTCAGCTTGATCACTTTCCCTACCGGGTCCAGTTGACCGAACAGGCGGTCGGCGAGCTTGGGCGAGATGACCGCGACCGGGGCGTTGGTGAGCGCTTCGACCCTGGTGAACGAGCGTCCGGGGTAGATGTCGCCGCCGGAGAGCCGAGGCCAGTTCTCGCTCCGGCCTTCCAGGCCGATCGAGCCGAGGTCTTCGCCGTTGTAGCTGGCGGACGCGCCCCATCCCTCGATCACGTCCATGAACCGCACCGAGGGCAGCTGTGCCACGCGTGCCGCCTCCTCCTTCGTCAGGTGCGGCCGGCGCCGCCACGGGCTCATCTCGTCCGAGCCGTCCGACACGTTGATGCCGCCCTGGAAAAAGCGCACGACGTAAAACGTGCGTGACCCCGCCTGCTCGAAGAGACTCGCGACGTTGTTGTTGATCCCGGTGATGATCGCGGCGATGACCATCACCACCATCACGCCAATGGCGATGCCGAGAATGGTCAACGCCGCGCGCATCTTGTTGGCGCGCAGCGCGGCGATGGCGATGCCCACGCCTTCGAAAATGGAGGTCACGTTTCCTGCCGCATCGCGACAATGGGGTCGAGGCGGGCCGCTCGGCTCGCCGGGTAGATGCCGGCGATGATCCCGACCCCCGCACCGAGTCCCACGCCGACCGCGATGGACCAGGGGGCCACCGCGGCCGGGAGCGGCGTCGTTGCATTAACCACGGCGGCGGCCGCGAGTCCCACCCCCACCCCAACCGAGGCGCCGACGGCGGGGAAGGTGCAGGACACGACCAGGAACTGACACAACATGTCGCGTCGGCGCGCGCCCCCCGATTTGAGAATACCCAATTCGCGGGTACGCTC
>CAYWNR010000724.1:0-1629 GCA_964459705.1 uncultured Gemmatimonadaceae bacterium
AGTCGATAGCCGATGGCCGATAGCCGATAGCCGATAGCCGATAGCTTTGCGCGGCCCGTCGGCCCGTCGGCCCGTCGGCCCGTCGGCCCGTCGGCCCGCCTAGTTTCCCCCCGTGCCCCGCATCTCCGTCCTGCTCCCGTGCCGCGACGCGGCCACTACGCTCGCCGAAGCCGTTGCGTCACTTCAGGCCCAGACCTACGCGGACTTCGAGGTCATTGCGGTGGACGATGGGTCCCGTGACGAGACGGGACGCGCGCTCGACGCGTGGGCGGCGCGGGATCCGCGGGTGGGCGTGCTCCACACGCCGGCGCGGGGCATCGTGGCGGCGCTCGAAGCGGCCCGTGCCGTGGCACGCGGGGAGTACTGCGCGCGGATGGATGCCGATGACGTCGCTCGGCCCGAGCGGTTCGCGCGACAGCTCGCGTTCCTTGACGCGCGACCGACGACGGCCGCGTGCGGTACGCTCGTCCGCTATTTCCCTCGCCCCGTGCTGCGCGACGGTGCGCGACGCTACGAGCGCTGGATCAACGGCCTCGTGACCGCCGCTGACATCGAGCGCGAACTGTTCGTGGAGTGCCCACTCCCGCATCCCACGCTGATGATGCGCCGCGCGGCGCTCGACGCGGTCGCCGGGTATCGCGACGCGGGCTGGCCGGAGGACTACGACTTGGTGCTCAGGCTCTGGGCCGCGGGCCACGGCCTGGGCAAGGTCGGCGAGGTGTTGCTCGACTGGCGTGAGGCCGCGGCGCGTCTCTCTCGCACTGATCCGCGTTACGGCGAGGACGCGTTCCGGCGCTGCAAGGTCCAGTACCTCGGGCGCCGCATCGCTGGCCGCCGAGTCGTGGTGTGGGGTGCTGGACCGGTCGGCAAGGCGTTCGCGCGAGCGCTGGTCGCCGCTGGACACACGCAAGTCGCCTTCGTCGACCTCGACCCCCGCAAGATCGGCCAGAACATTCACGACGTGCGAGTGATTGCCCCAACCGAGATCAATACGTACCGAGGAGCGTTCTGCGTCGCCGCCGTGGGATCCCAAGGCGCACGCGAAGAAATCCGCGCGGCCCTATCGGCCGCAGACTGGAGGGAGGTCGATGACTGGTGCGCGGTCGCTTGACCGCCAACGGCTAACGGCCATCGGCTATCGGCTAAAGGCTATCGGCTATCGGCTATCGGCCAACACCACCTTCCCAATGTTCTTCCGCCCATGCAGATAGTTGTGTGCCTCGACTGCCCCGTCCCGCGTAAGCGGGAACGTCCGGTCGAGCACCGGCTTCAATTCGCCCGCGCCGACGGCGCGGAAGATCTCGGCCATGGCCGTGCGCAGGACGTGCTCCCGCTGTTCGAGGTGCAGCAGGTGGATGCCGAACACTCCCTGGTTGGGCTCGATGAGATGGGTCGGGTGAAATCGCGGGGTCTTGAAGTACGCGAGGATCGCCTTGGGCCAGTTGCGTTCGCGATCGGGTAACCCCGTGCTCATCCCGTAGAACACGAGCCGGCCGAGCGGCGCCAACAGACGGCGGCACGCCGCGGTTGCCGCGCCGCCGAGGGCGTCGAGTGCCACGTCCACGCCGCGTGGGCCGACCAGCGCCTCGACCTCCCGTTCCCACGCACCGTTGGTGTCGAAGCACGCCT
>CAYWNR010000725.1:0-1625 GCA_964459705.1 uncultured Gemmatimonadaceae bacterium
GTCATGTGCGCCAAGCTGATCATCAACTCGGGCGTGACGCATGTGTTCTACCGCCGCGCGTATCGCGATCCGAGCGGCGCCGAGTTGCTCCAGTCGGCCGGCGTGACGGCGGTCCAGTACCATCGGTGGGAGCGCGAGTGGCGCTGATCGACGAAGACGACGTCGACCGACTCTTCCGAGGCTTGGTCGCCGTCCTTGCGGAGCGGGATCCCGGACGGCTCGAGCGGGGGTTCGAGGTCGCCGAGCTATACCAGGACCTGGTGCCCTACCGCACGCACAAGCACCAACTCGGCTTCGCGACCAATCAGGACTACGAAGGCGCGGTGCTCGGGCTGCTCGCGGGGTTGGGCGGGTTCGCGACGATGGATCCGGTGGAGGCGCAGGAGACGCTCGCGTCGGAGGCGGCGAGCCCGAACCCCGACCCGACCCTGTTCCGTGAGTTCGCGGCCGCGCGCGTTCGGCTGAACCGCGAACGCGTGCGCTCGTTCCTCGCGGGCGACGCGGCGTACGCGCCCCCGACACCGGAACCCGAAGCGGCACCAGCGCCGGCGTTCGCCCCTCCGCCGCCCGAACCCGAGCCGCCCGCGCCGGTCTTCGAGCTCGCCGCCGAAGAGCCGTCCCCCCCCGCGGGAGCGCGCGCCGCTGCCACCGGTGATCGCTGTGCCGCCTGCGACGCCGCGCTTCCCACTGATCGGCCGGTGGTGTTCTGCCCGTTCTGCGGCCGAGCGGTCGGTCGCGCAACCTGCGCCCGGTGCGGCGACGACCTCGCGCCCGCGTGGCGATTCTGCCCGCGTTGTGGCGCAGCGCGCTAACATGGGCCGGACTCTCCGGATTGCCACAATCGGCGGTGACGGTATCGGACCGGAAGTGCTCGAGGCGGCACGTCCGGCGCTGGAGCGCGCCGCGCGCATCGAGGACGCGGCGGTCGCCTGGGAACACCTCCCCCTCGGCGCGAGTCACTACCTGGCGACCGGCGAGACCCTGCCGCAGTCCGCGTTCGAGCACCTGCGGGACGACGTGGACGGGATCCTCGTGGGCGCGCTCGGGGATCCGCGCGTTCCCGGCAACGAGCACGCGCGCGACATTCTGCTGGGGCTGCGGTTCCGGCTCGATCTCTACATCAACTTCAGGCCGGTGCGGTTGTACCACCCCGACCTCACCCCGCTCCAGGCGGGCGGGCCTGCCGGCAACGTGATCAGCGACCCGTCGGCCCGCCGGCCCGCCCGTCCGCCGATTGACTTCGTCATCTTCCGCGAGAACACCGAAGGCTCGTACCTGGCCCAGGGCACATCGAAGGACGTCGGGACGGACCACGAAGAACAGATCTCTCACGAGATCCACACGGCTCCCAAGGTCGCCCGCATCCTGCGCGCCGCCTTCGAGTGGGCGACCGCCCACGGCAAGACTCGCGTGACGATGGCGGACAAGTCGAACGCGATCCCGGTGCACGGGCTCTGGCAGCGGTTGTTTCGCGAGATCGGCGACGGGTATCCCGGCATCGAGCGGGAGCACCGCTTCATCGACGCCATCGCTATGGAGTTCGTCCGCGACCCCGGCCGGTACCAGGTGGTGGTCACCAACAACCTCTACGGCGACATCCTGTCCGACCTTGGCGCGGGCCTCGT
>CAYWNR010000726.1:0-1623 GCA_964459705.1 uncultured Gemmatimonadaceae bacterium
TGCCGATTGCCGATTGCCGATTGCCGTGAAAGGTGCGGACTGAAGGGCCGGGAGGCCAGTCGTCTTCCCTTTCACGGTCACGGCAGGGCGTGCGCTGCCGTTCTTCGGAAGACCTTGCCGGGGAGGGGCTCGATGAGGCCGCGCAGCTCCAGGCCGGTCAGGAGAGCGAGGGTCTCGTGACTGGTGAGACCTAGGGCGTTGGCCAGGTGGTCCACGTGTTGGCTGTCGTGCTCGAGCTGCGCCAGCAGGCGTCGCTCGGCGGATGAGAGGTCCACGGGCAACGCCTTCGAGCCTGGTGGCGTGACCGTGAGATGAAACTCCTCCAGCACATCCCGGAGTCCCAGCGCGGGCTTGGCGCCGGACTGGATGAGCCGGTTGCAGCCAACCGACGCGGGGCTGGTGATGGGACCGGGAACGGCCAGCACTTCCCTTCCCTGCGCCAGTGCGCAATCGACCGTGATGAACGCGCCCGACTTCTCGCGCGCCTCCACCACGAGGGTGGCGCGCGCGAGCCCGCTGATCAGGCGGTTCCGCCGCTGGAAGCTGCCGGCGTTGGGTCGCTCGCCCGGAGGAAACTCCGTGATCAGGAGCCCGTGATCGCGCATCCGCTCGTAGAGCGCGCGATTCGCCGATGGGTACACCACGCCGAGGCCGTTGCCCAGCACGCCAATGGTGGCACCGCCGACGTCCAACGCCGCCGTATGGGCCAGACCGTCGATGCCCCGCGCCATGCCACTCACGATCATGATGCCGGCTCGCGCCGCGCCGCCCGCGAGATGCCGGCAGACCTCCGCCCCGTACCGGGTGTGGGATCGGCTGCCCACGACCGCGAGTCCGAGGTTGGCGGCGTGGGCAGCATTCCCCGCCGCGAAGAGGAGCGTGGGCGGGTCGGGAATGACGCGCAGGGCTGGAGGGAAATCGAGATCATTGGGGGTCAGCGGCCGCCCGCCCAGTTCCACTGTGCGCGCCACCAGGCGCTCCGCCCGCGCGGGATCCGCCTTGCGGATGGCGGTGGCGGCCGCCAGGGAAATGCCGGGAACATCCCGCAGCGCCTCCGCCGGTGCCCGGATGGCGGCCGCCGCCGTCTCGAATCGCGCAAGCAACGACGACAGCCGGGCCGCGCCGATGCCCGGAGTGAGTGCCAGCGCGATGTAGGCGACGTCGGGGCCGCTCACTCCGCGTCGTCGGGAGCCACGGCGGGCTGGGCGGCGAGGAGCCGCCAGAGGTGCTGCGTCAACGCGTCCAATCCCCGCTGCGCCACGGCCGACACCGCGAGGATCCCCTGCGCGGCCGGTGCGTGCAGCGCCGGGAGGGCGGCATCGGGTGGGAGCAGGTCCTGCTTCGTGAACACCACGATGTGGGGCTTCTCCATGAGCACCGCGCTGTACCGGCGTGCTTCTTCGCGCAGCAGCGCATAGGTCGCCTGCGGATCCGGGCCGTCGAGTGGAATGAGATACGCCAGCACGCGTGTCCGCTCCACGTGTCGGAGGAACCGGTCGCCCAGTCCTTTCCCCGCGTGCGCCCCTTCGAGGATGCCGGGAATGTCCGCCAGCACGAACGACCGCCCGTCGCCAACGCGGACGACCCCCAACTGCGGGACGAGGGTCGTGAACGGATAGTCCG
>CAYWNR010000727.1:0-1620 GCA_964459705.1 uncultured Gemmatimonadaceae bacterium
GGTTCGAGAGCTTGACGCCCGACGAGGAACTGTGGATGAACTCGCCGTTGCCGACATACAGGCCGACGTGGGTGATCCGGCTCGAGCGTTCGACCGAAAAGCCGAGGACATCGCCCGGGCGCAGAGCCGCGAGGGCCGTCCCAACGGATTTCCCCATGCGCATCTGGTCGCGGCTCACACGGGGAAGCACGATGCCGTGCTGCCCGTAGGCGTACTGCACCAGGCCCGAGCAGTCGAACCCATTCGCATCCGTGCCTCCCCACTGGTAGGGAGCACCCATCACGGCGAGTGCCGTCTCGACCACCGAAGCGGTCACGCGGGCGGCCTCTTCGTTCGCGCCACCCCCGAGGGCGGTTGTGTAGGGGTCCGGAGGTGGAGGGAGTTCCGTGTCCGCGGGCCGCGGCGGCGTTCCATCGCCTCGTGAGCTTGAAACCCCGCCGCTCCGTCCGCCGGGAATCCCGAAGGTCAGCCGGATCTGCGTCTGGATGCCCGCTCGGTCCCCGGCCGTCCGGTTCCAGAACCCGGCGATCTGCGTGTCTTCCCAGCGATATCGTCCCTCGACCCCCAGGGCAACGCTCGAGAACAGGCGAAGCGCGTAACCGGCGCCCGCCGTCCAGAAGGCGTCTGGGTTGCCGCCGGCATGGCGGAAGCCGAGACCGCTCCCCGCCAGCGCGTAGAGGCCGTGATCGCTGTGCCCCAGCCTGAGCGTCACTTCGCCACCGGTGAGCGTTCGCCCGGCTACGGACCCGTCATCCGCGACATGCACCAGACTGAAGCCCACGCCAAGCAAGCCTACCTGCTGGATGATTCCCGCGTGGAACACCTGAGCAACCGAGTCTCCGCGTGGGAACCACGGGCCGTAGGCAGCGTCGAAGCGAGGCCCCTGGGCCCGGAGAACCGGAGGGAGCGCCACGAAGCCGATGGACGCGAGCGACAGGACGGTAAGACGGCGGAATCGCATGGGGCAGCGCAACGGTAGTGAAAGGACCGGAGTCAGGTCAACCTCTGGGCGGGATCACCGGGAGGAACGGGATGAGCGGTACGCGGATGGACGGGACCGGGACACGGACTCGGCATCCGGCTATCCCGTTCGCCCCGTTCATCGCCTATCCCGTAATGTCTTGACGTGCGCCGCTTGATCCGCCTAACCTCCGGCCATGCCAACCCTCACCGTCACGCGCCGCGTGCACTTCAACGCCGCGCACCGGCTGCACAACCCCGCGTGGTCCGACGACCAGAATCGTCAGGTCTTCGGTCCCTGCAACAATCCCAACTTCCACGGGCACAACTACGAGTTGGACATTTCGGTCGAGGGCGAGGTGGATCCCGACACCGGCTACGTGGTCGACCTCGGCGTCGTGAAGCGCATTGCCGAAGAGGCGGTCGTCGCGGCACTCGATCACAAAAACCTGAACCTGGACGTTCCCCAGTTTCGGGGTTTGAATCCGACCGCCGAGAACATCGTGGTGGTGATTTGGAACCTGCTCGACGGCCGGCTGCCGGGCCGGCTGGTGAAACTCGTGTTGTGGGAGACGCCTAGGAATTACGTCGAGTACCGGGGCTGACCGATAGCCGATAGCCGATAGCCGATAGCCGATAGCCGATAGCCGATAGCCGATA
>CAYWNR010000728.1:0-1618 GCA_964459705.1 uncultured Gemmatimonadaceae bacterium
CGGCGCCCCACTTCTGTTCCAGCTCAGAATGAGACATCGCGCCATCCTCCTGTCCACGCTTGTGGTGGGATCTCTGTTGCCGTGGTCGGCGCCGGCCGCTCCTCCTTACAGCCCGTGGCGGACGCCTACGTACGCCGATTCCACCGCCGGTGACCGGGTCGACGGCGAGGACCCCCTCGTCCGTCAGGCCGCCGTCGAGGCCCTGGGCAAGTACAACGGCAGCATCGTCGCCGTGGATACGGCCACGGGCCGCGTTCTGACCATCGTGAACCAGAAGCTGGCGCTCGGAGGCGGCTTCATGCCGTGCTCCACCGTCAAGATCACCGTGGCGCTCGCCGCACTGAGCGAGGGCGCCATCGACCGGACCACCAAGCTCAACCGGACCGACATGACCGACGCGCTGGCCCACTCGAACAACGCGTACTTCGCGGCGCTCGGCCGCAAGGTCGGCTTCGAGAAAGTCCGCTACTACGCGCAGATGTTCGGGCTGGGAGAAAAGGCCGGCCTGGACATCGAGGGCGAGCAGCCCGGCACGCTGCCCGATGAGCCGCCCCGAAGAGGCGGCGTGGGCCGCATGTGCAGTTTCGGCGAGGGCATCACCCTGACGCCGCTCGAGCTGGCCAGTCTGCTGACGGCCGTTGCCAACGGCGGCACGCTCTACTACCTCCAGCGTCCTCGCGATGAGCAGGAGATTCAGAACTTCGTGCCGCGAGTGAAGCGCCGTCTCGACATCCAGCAGTGGATTCCCGAGATCAAGCCCGGACTGATGGGAGCGGTCGCCTTCGGCACGGCACGCTCCGCCGGCTTTGATCCCGACGCGCCCCTCCTGGGCAAGACCGGAACCTGCACGGACGCGAACACTCCGACTCACCTGGGCTGGTTCGGCGGGTTCAATGAAGTGGAGCACAACCCGGTGGCGGTGGTAGTGATGTTAACCGGCGGCGCACCAATGGGCGGCGGCCTTGCCTCGCGAATCGCTGGCGAGTTCTACCGAAAGCTGACCGAGGCGGGCCATTTCGAGCGCGAGATCCGCTACTCACCCGCCGGATTGATCTCGGTCGGCTCCCGGGGAGCGCCGTAAAGGCGCAGCCGCTCCACTGGGCCTCGCACGGCCACGGCCCCGACGTAGGAATCCCCCGGATCGACGTGATAGAGAGACCACCTACCGGCCTCCTGCGGGTCCCGCGCGACCTCCACCAGTCGCGCCGGCTCGCCGGGGGAGAGGCTCACGGTAAACTGATCGAGGCCGTAGGTCAGCCCCTCGCCATTGGCCTTGACGAACGCCTCCTTGCGCGTCCAGCAGCGGAAGAAGGCCTCGCGCCGCTCGGCTGCCGGCAGTGAGCGGATCGCTTCGGCCTCGCTCCGCGAGAAGAACCGGTCGGCAATCTGCTCCTCCGCCGGGCCCGGACGCACCAGCTCGACGTCCACCCCGACGGGCGCTCCCACCGTGAACGCGAACAGCGCCACGTCGTGAGAGTGCGCCGCGTTGAACTCCAGGCCCGTCGCGTCCCCAGCGAGCGCCGGCTTGCCCCGCTGTCCGTAGCGGAACCTGACCGCCTCCGGCGGCATCCCTGTGTAGCGGCCTAGCAGCGTTCGTAGCCACGCGCGGCTCATCGCG
>CAYWNR010000729.1:0-1617 GCA_964459705.1 uncultured Gemmatimonadaceae bacterium
GGCGCGCGCCGTGCTGCCCGCGAACACGCTCTCCACGCTGCTCACCCAGCTCGAACGGAGACGGCCGGTCAACTGATCGGGCACGTCGGACGGGCACCTTGGGGACGCGAACGACGGATACCCCCACACACAACGACATGGTGAGGGCATAGATGGCACACGCAACGACGCAGACCGCCTGTCTGGCGCGCCTCGGCATCGAGGACGTGAACGCGGGCGGGTTCGGTGGGGGCTGGCTCGGCTCCGGGCCGGAGCTGCCGGTGATCACGCCCATCGACGGCTCCCGCATCGCCTCGGTGCGGCAGGTAACCGAGGCGGAGTACGACCGGATCGTCGAACGGGCGCACGCGGCGTTTCTCGCGTGGCGCACCGTGCCCGCGCCCCGGCGCGGCGACCTGATTCGCCGGCTGGCCAATCGGCTGCGTGAGGTGAAGACCGAGCTGGGCGAGCTGGTCACGCTGGAGATGGGGAAGAGTGCGGCCGAGGGGCAGGGCGAAGTGCAGGAGATGATCGATATCTGCGACTTCGCGGTCGGCCTTTCGCGCCAGTTGTACGGTCTCACGATGCAGTCCGAGCGGCCCGATCACCGCATGTACGAACAATGGCACCCGCTCGGTGTGGTCGGGGTGATCAGCGCGTTCAACTTCCCGGTAGCGGTATGGAGCTGGAACACCGCCATCGCGATCGTGTGCGGGGACGCGGTACTCTGGAAACCGGCGAGCAAGACACCGCTCACGGCCATCGCGTGCACGAAGATCGCGCAACACGTCTGCGAGGAGGCGGGCGTGGATCCGGCGCTTTTCTCGCTCACCATCGGGAAGGGCTCGACGGTGGGCGAACGCCTGCTCAAGGACCCGCGGGTCCCGCTCGTCTCGGCCACGGGGAGCTGCCCAGTAGGGCGCCGCGTGGCCGAAGTCGTCGGCACGCGGTTCGGTCGCACGATTCTGGAGCTGGGTGGCAACAACGCCATTGTCGTGACGCCGAGCGCGAATCTCGACCTGGCCCTCCGCGCCATCCTGTTCGGCGCCGTGGGGACGGCGGGGCAGCGCTGCACGACCACGCGCCGCATCATCGTGCACGCGTCCGTGAAGGACGAGCTGGTGCGGCGGCTGGTGCGCGCGTACGAGGGGATCACCATCGGTGATCCGCGGCGGCCCGAGACGGTCATGGGACCGCTCGTCACGACCGACGCGGTGCGGGATCTCCAGCACGCCATCCAGCGGGTCAAGGAGGAAGGCGGGAAGATCCTCTACGGCGGTGACGCGCTGAGCGGCGCCGAGTATCCCGGCGGCCACTACGTGACGCCGTGCGTCGCCGAGGCGAAGAACGAGTTCGCCATCGTGCAGGAGGAGACCTTCGCGCCGATTCTCTACATCATCACGTACGGGAAGAAGACCTCATCGCCGGCGCAGGCGGTGGCGGAGCTGGCCGAGGGCATGGCGATGCACAATGGCGTGCCCCAGGGTCTGTCGTCCGCAATCTTCACCGAGCACGTGCGCGAGATGGAGCTATTCCTGTCCGCGCGCGGCTCCGACTGCGGGATCGCGAACGTCAACATCGGGACGAGCGGGGCCGAGATCGGCGGGGCGTTCGGCGGTGAGAAGGAGACCGGCGGCG
>CAYWNR010000730.1:0-1613 GCA_964459705.1 uncultured Gemmatimonadaceae bacterium
GTATCACCTGGCCGCCGGCATCGGCAGCACGCTGCCGTCGCTCGCGGCGAGCATCGCGGTCTACGTGGTCCTGGCGGCCCTTCGTCGCGAGCCGGCGGGCGCGGCGGCGCCCGGCGCCTGACGATTCGCCCGGCCGCGAGCGGTGCGGGAGTTTTCACGACATTCCGGCACGCCTGCCGGACGGGAGACGGCCCGTCGAGGTCCAGCGGCGGCGGCGGCGCACGAGGTGCGGCGAAACCGGCCTGATTCGGCCTGATGCCGACGTGCGCGCGGCAGCGGGCGCACCAGCCGTCGTGCGGCCCGCGATTTGCAGTATAGAGGTCTGTCGACGTGTGGCAATTGCCGGGTTTTCGGCAATCGCCATCACCTCAAGGAGGGGACATGCGACGTGTTCACCTGATCCTGGCGCTTGCGGTGGGAGTTTTCCTGCTGGCGGGCGCTCCTGTCGTGATCGGTCAGGCCCAGATGCCGGACACGGTCATCCTGAAGGGCAATCCGATGGGCGGCGTGAAGTTTCCGCACAAGCTTCACGCTGAGCAGTACGCGCACGGCAAGTGCGACACGTGCCATCATGCATCGAAGCCCGAGAAGCCGCTGAAGAGCCCGCAGGAGAAGTGCACGGACTGCCACACGAAGACGGCCGTGGCGCCGATGAAGACCAAGCTGCAGGCGGCGTTCCACAACCCGATGGCGAAGACAGGCATCTGCATCGACTGCCACGTGAAGGAAAACAAGGCCGGCAAGCACGCGCCGACGACGTGCACCGGATGCCACAAGAAGGAAAACAAGTAACCTCCCTGCCTGCGGTTCGCGGCGGGCGCCTCCGGGCGCCCGCCGTGGATCGTTCCCGCCCGGCCCGCTCCAGGTCCCGTTCAACCCCAGTTCGTCCGTTGTGGTAGTCTGTCGCGACCATGCGACAGCGGAAGCTCGTGGTGACGGCGGGGGCCGTGCTCTGCCTGACGGCCGCGCTCGCGCGTCCGGTGCGGGCCCAGGACAACTACGAGATCCAGGTCTACGGCTCGGACCTCGTCCCCGTCGGGGACACGATGGTCGAGTTCCACAGCAACTTCACGCTGCGGGGCACGCAAGCCGGGCTGAACGACCCACGGCCCGCCCGGCACGCCTGGCACGAGACGCTCGAGATCACCCACGGCTTCACGGACTGGTTCGAGGTGGGCTTCTACACCTTCACGAGCGCCCACCAGGGCAGCGGGTGGGAGTGGGTGGGCAATCACGTGCGCCCGCGCTTCTCCGTGCCCGCGCGGCTCCACTGGCCGGTGGGCCTGAGCCTGTCGCAGGAGTTCGGCTACCAGCGCGCGGTGTTCTCACCCGACACCTGGACGTGGGAGGTCCGGCCCGTCATCGACCAGAAGCTGGGGCGGTTCTACTGGTCCCTGAACCCCGTCCTCGAGCGGTCCTTCAAGGGGCCCGGGACGAAGAAGGGCTTCGAGTTCTCGCCCAACGCGCAGATCACCTGGGACTTCACGCCGCGCGTCACCGGCGCGCTGGAGTACTACGGCGCGCTGGGCTCCATCCACGGCTTCGACGCGGCGCGCGAGCAGGTGCACCTGCTCGTCCCGTCCATCGACCTCAACCTGTCGCCGCTCTGGGAG
>CAYWNR010000731.1:0-1608 GCA_964459705.1 uncultured Gemmatimonadaceae bacterium
ATGCCCGACATCGACGTGGACTTCTGCTTCGAGCGTCGCGGCGAGGTCATCGAGTACGTGCGTCAGCGGTACGGCCGGTCGAGCGTCGGACAGATCATCACGTTCGGGACGCTGAAGGCCCGCGCGGCGCTGCGCGACATCGCCCGCGTCCTGCGTGTCTCCCCCGGCGATGCCGACCGCATGGCCAAGCTGATTCCCTCCGGCCCCGCCTACAGCCTCTCGGTCGCGGAGGCGGCGGAGAAGGTGCCGGAGCTCCGCGAGCTCGTACGCACCGACCCCGCGGCGGCACGGGTGGTGGACCTCGCACAGCGGATCGAAGGGCTCGCGCGTCACGCGTCGGTCCACGCGGCCGGCATCGTGATCGCCCCCGGACCGCTCGACGACTACGTCCCGGTGTGCATCCAGCCGCAGCAGCGCGGCGCGGGCGCCAACGGGGAAGACGCGCGCATCACGCAGTTCGACATGATCGGCCTCGAGAAGGTCGGCATGCTCAAGATGGATTTCCTCGGCCTCCGCACGCTCACCGTGATCCATGACGCCGTCACGACCATCCATGACCGGCATGGAACCACCGTGGACGTGGATGGGCTGGATCTCGACGATCCGGCCGTCTACGCGCTACTCCGGACCGGTCGCACGGCCGGCATCTTCCAGTTCGAGTCGCCGCTCGCCACGGATACCCTCCGCCAGATGCGGTGCGACCGCTTCGACGACCTCGTGGTCACCAACGCGCTGCTCCGACCCGGGCCGCTCGACTCGGGCATGCACCTCGTGTTCATTCGCCGCAAGCGGGGCGAGGAACAGGTGCGCTACCCCCACCCCGCCCTGAAGGAGGCCCTCGCGCCGACCTACGGCGTGATCGTGTATCAGGAACAGGTGATGCGGATCGCCAACGTGCTCGCCGGCTTCTCACTCGCCGAAGCGGACGTGCTGCGCAAGGCCGTCGGGAAGAAGGACGCGGAACTCATCCGGCGGGAGCTGGGTCGGTTCGTGGAGCGCGCCATCGGCCTCGGCCACGACCGGCGGGTCATCGAAGACATCGCGGCCCAGATCGAGACGTTCGGCCGCTACGGCTTTCCCAAGGCCCACAGCGTCGCGTACAGCATCATCTCGTTCCAGACCGCGTGGCTCAAGGCCCACTACCCCGCGGAATTCATGGCCGCCCTGCTGTCGTCCGAGATCGGCAACACGGACAAGGTGGTCGACTACATCAACGAGGCGCGGGAGATGGGCATCGCGGTCCTCCCACCCTCGGTCAACGACTCGGGCTGGAAGTTCACCGTGACCGGCGACAAGGAGATCCGCTTCGGTCTGGGCGCCGTCCGGAATGTCGGCCGGGGCGCCATCGAGTCCATCCTGGAGGCCCGAGCCGCCGGCGGCCCGTGCACGGCCCTGTCGGAGTTCTGCGAGCGCATCGACCTGCGCCTCGCCAACAAGCGCGTCATCGAGTCGCTCATCGCGGCCGGCGCCATGGACCAGCTCGGCGGCCATCGCGCACAGCTGCTGGCGGCGCTCGACACCGTGCTCCGCGAAGCCCAGGTCCGGCAGGCCGAGCGCGAAGCCGGCCAGGGATCGCTCTTCGGCGACCCCACCGGCGGGCGGGCGGCG
>CAYWNR010000732.1:0-1607 GCA_964459705.1 uncultured Gemmatimonadaceae bacterium
CACCTCGCGAACGTGAACCTGTTGTTCGCCGGCACTGCGCGGCTGCCGATGGTGGCGGGATGGGACGGCCTGCTGCCGGCGTGGTTCACGCGGCTCCATCCGCGGTTCCGCACGCCACTCAATTCGATTCTGTTCCTGGGAGCGGTGACGCTCGTGTTCGGCGCACTGAGTCTCGTCGGCGTCGGACTGCAGGAGGCGTTCCAGCTGCTGGACAACGCCGCCGGGATTCTCTACGCGGTGTGCTACCTCGTGCTGTTCGCCCTGCCGATCGTCGGCCTGCGCCAGTTCGATCGGGCACCGCTCTGGCTCCGCTTGGCGGCCGCGTCGGGTTTCATCGTGACGGTCATCTACATCATCCTGGCCGTGTTCCCGATCATCGACGTGAAGAGCTGGGGCAGCTTTGCCGCCAAGATCATCACCGTGGTGGTCGCCGCGAACCTGATCGGCGTGGCCATCTACCAGGCCGAGAAGCGTCGCCGGGTGGAGCGCGCAGTGGCAGGGTAGGCGGCAGGTACCCGGCCGATCCGCCGGGCATTCTTGCCCTCCGCGCCCTCGATGGCGAGACTGCTACCAGCCCAGAGCCCAGACACAGAGCCTAGAGATACTCCCATGACCACCAACCCCGGCCTGGTTTCAGGCCTTTCTAGGCGTCGTCCGCTATGGACGCTCGGGTTAGCCCTGCTCGCAGGAGGGGCGGCATGCCGGGGCGGTCCGTCCGCGGAGGGCCGGAGCGCTCCTCCGGCGCCGGCCACTCGACCCGAGGCCGGGATTCCGGCGGCGCCACCGGATTCGGCGATTCCAGACGGTCCGCTCGGGGCCTCGATCCGCCGCGGGAAGGCGATTCTGTTCGCCACCCGGGACAGTCTTCCGGCGCACGTTGGAGATGCGCTGCGCTGCGTGACCTGCCACCTGGACGGGGGTCGTCGCGCCAACGGATCCTGGGTGGGCGTCTACGGGCGCTATCCTCAGTACCGCAGCCGCAGCGGGACCGTCGTGACCATCGAGGATCGGGTCAACGGCTGCTTTCGTCGCAGCATGAATGGGAGCCCGCTCTCCTCGGACGGTCCCGACATGCGTGACATCGTCGCCTATCTCTGGTTCCTATCGTGGGGCACGCCGGTGGGGTCACCATCAGCGACGGGCTCGCGGCGGGAGCGGTTGGCGCACCTAGCAGCCGACACGGCAGCCGGGCGTGCCACCTTCGACAGCGTGTGTGCCCTTTGCCACGGGGAGACAGGGCAAGGCACCGCCGCCGCGCCACCGCTGTGGGGCCCCAACTCGTTCAACATCGGTGCCGGAATGGCGCGGGTGCGGACGGCCGCCGCATTCATCCGTGACAACATGCCGTTCGATCGCCCGGGGTCCTTGACCGATCAGCAGGCATTCGACGTCGCTGCGTTCGTCGTAGCGCACCCGCGCCCCGATTTTCCAGGGAAAGAATACGATTGGCCCAACGGAGACCCCCCAGCCGACGTCGCGTACCCGACGCTGGCGGCGTCACGAAAGGCCGCCGTGAGCCAGAAGGTTCCGTGATCCAGTTCCTGTTCCCCATCTCCAACCGGAGGGTGCCCCCATGTTGGATCTGAAGGTTCCCACCCATCGTCGCG
>CAYWNR010000733.1:0-1601 GCA_964459705.1 uncultured Gemmatimonadaceae bacterium
CTACGCTGTCCGGCGTGCGGGAGTCACCTGCGGCGCGTGGCGGTGTGCCTTCTCGAGCGCCTCCCGCAACCGGGTGGCGCTGGGCCAGCGCCGCCGTGGCTCTCGTCGGAGGCACCGATCGATCACGTCCGCGAGTCGCCGGGGAACTTCGGGCGCGACGGCGCGCAGCCGCGCCGGTGCCGTTGCGACCCGCTGGGCGGCATGTCCCACGGGTGTGCGGGCGTCGAACGGGAATCGTCCGCTCAACGCCACGTAGGCCGTCAGCCCTAGCGAGTAGATGTCGCTCCGGTGGTCGGCATCCCAGACGCCCAGCACCTGCTCGGGCGACATGAACTCGGGCGTCCCGAAGCGTTGGCTCACTTCCGCGCGCGACGCCTCCGACGTGCGCAGCGTGGCGATGCCGAAGTCCGTGAGGAACGACCGGCCGTCGCCGTCACGAATCAGGATGTTCGCGGGTTTGACGTCGCGGTGAATGACCCCGCGGGCGTGTGCGTGAGCGAGCGCGTCGGCGATCGGAACGAGCAGCGCAACGATCTGCGGCCAGGGAAGCGGGCACCCGTCCGCGATGAGGTCGTCGAGCGAGCGTCCGAGCACGTACGGCATGACCGCGAACGCCAGGTCCGGCCGGTGAAGCGAGTCGAAGCACGCGAGAATGTGCGGATGGTCGAGTTGCGCCGCGATCAGCGTCTCGCGTCGGAACCGTTCCCGGCCTTCCACCGATCCCGTGAGCCCGGCATCCAGGAGCTTGATGGCGACGCGTCGCTCGGCGGCGCGATCCCAGGCGAGGTACACCTGGCTCATGCCCCCGCGGCCGAGCAGCCGGACGACCTGATACCGCTCGCCCACCAGCCGCGCGACCCGATCGCGTTCCTCGGTTGTAATCCGACAGCGCGCCGGCACGATCGCGAACTCCTGAACCTGGTGGTGCCCGGGAGAAAGGCACGAGGCGTGCCGTGTGGAAGGCGTTACGAGTCTTCGAGTTAGCTCTCGTGCCATTACGCCCGCGCGTCCGCTCGTGGGATCGAGCGTCCCGAAACCGGACGGTCACGGCGAGCGGGATGCCGCGTTGCCAACGGCGGGACGAGGCGGTATTTGGAACTCGTCACCTCAACGCCCGAGGGAGCCGAACTCATGCGCAGCCGATATCTGATCAGATCCCTAGCGTCCGTTTCGTTCGTTGTCGGCGCGCAGTTCGCGTGCTCGGCCACTGGCACGTCGGCCGAATACCGTTCGCCGGCGGGCGTCGACTACGTGGCAATGCCGGACACGGCGGGAGCCGTGGCCCGTGCCCAGTCCGCGCTCGCGGCCGACCCACAGAACGTGGATAGCCTCATTCAACTGGGCCTCGCGCAGTCCGGCGTCCGAGAGTACCGCGAGGCCATCGCTACGTTCACGCGCGCCATCGCGATCGCGCCGCAGAACCCGATCCTGTACCGCTGGCGCGGGCATCGCTACCTGTCGATCCGGGAGCTGGATAGCGCTCGCGCCGACCTCGATCGGGGACTCGCGCTCGACTCAACCGTCTACGGGTGCTGGTACCACCTGGGGATCGTGAAGTACGTCACCGGCGACTTCGACGGCGCGGCCGACGCGTTCGCGCA
>CAYWNR010000734.1:0-1601 GCA_964459705.1 uncultured Gemmatimonadaceae bacterium
TCGGACCTGGAGTACGATCCGCAGCTGGTGGTCGTGGCCGAGTGGCGCGACCCCGAAACCCTGCTCGACGACCACATCGACAATGCGGTGCTCGACGCCATGCTCGAAGGCGCGGACGCCGGCGACCAGCTCACGTACGCCTGGTACAAGCTTCCGGCGGCGCGCCTGATCAAGGCCTACAGCTGGCTGCGCGTCCAATTCGGCGGTCACGGACCGATCCCGGAAGGCATGTCGGCGCCGTCGGCCCTGCGGCACGACGCCTTCGTGCAGCGGGAGCGAGCGATCGCCGACCGCGTGCGGACCGCGGCAACGCAACAAGCAAATGCCCAGGGGTATCCGCCGCCGTACTGGGCGCTGGTGGCGATGGCGCGAGGCGCCACGCATTAGCGATTGGCGATTGGCGATCGGCGATTGCAGATTGGGAGCCACCAGCAAACCACAGGTGGGAGCAGTGCCGATCGCCAATCGCCAATCGCCAATGGCTATTCGCCAATGAGTCGGACGTTCGACGTCTGCATCGTCGGCTCGGGCGCCGGCGGCGGCATGGCGGCGTACGCGCTCACCAAGGCCGGCGCCGATGTGGTCGTGCTCGAGGCGGGTGGGCCGTGGGACAACACGACGGACTCCGCGATGTTCGATTGGCCGTACGACGCGCCGCATCGGGGCGGCGGCACGAAGGAGCGTCCGTTCGGGGAGTTCGACGCGTGCGTCGGCGGGTGGCAACTGGACGGGGAACCGTACACGACGGCCCCCGGCTCGCGGTTCAACTGGTGGCGCGCCCGCATGGTGGGTGGACGCACGAACCACTGGGGACGCATCTCACTCCGGTTCGGGCCCGACGACTTTCGGCGGAAGACGCTGGACGGTCTGGGTGACGACTGGCCGATCTCGTACGACGACGTCAAGCCATACTACGACAAGGTGGACCGCCTGATCGGCATCTTCGGGAGCGTGGAGCACCTCCCGAATGCCCCGGACGGGATCTTCCAGCCGCCGCCGCGTCCACGCTGTTGGGAACTGTTGGTGAAGGACGCCGCGGATCGGCTCGACATCACGTGTATTCCCTCGCGGCTCTCGATTCTCACCCGTCCGCTGAACGGCCGCCCCGCGTGCCACTATTGCGACCAGTGCAGCCGCGGGTGCCGCACCAACTCGAACTTCTCGTCCACCAACGTGCTCGTGGCGCCGGCGCTCGCGACGGGGAAGCTCACGCTGCGCACGAACGCCATGGCGCGCGAGGTGACCGTCGGCGCCGACGGCCTGGCTACGGGCGTCACGTACATCGACAAGGCGACGGGTACCGAGGAGCACGTGCGGGCGCGCGTGGTGGTGGTGGCGGCGAGTGCCCTGTCGTCGGCCCGCATTCTGCTGAACTCGCATTCGCCGCAGTTTCCCCAGGGCCTCGCGAACGGCAGCGGCACGGTCGGCCGCTACATCACCGATACGACCGGCACCGACGTGGCTGGGTTCATTCCGCGGCTCATGCACCACGTACCGCACAACGAGGACGGCGTGGGCGGCGCGCATCTCTACATGCCGTGGTGGCTCGACAACGCCACGCTCGACTTCCCGCGCGGCTATCACATCGAGATCTGGGGTGG
>CAYWNR010000735.1:0-1600 GCA_964459705.1 uncultured Gemmatimonadaceae bacterium
CACATCTCCACGAAATTCGCGATGGGCTTCGCGGTCCTGAGCCTCGGGTTCTTCATCTACGGATTCAGCGGCCACTTCGCCAGCGCGGGCAAGGTCTCGTTCTGGTGGATGATCACCGGCTACGGATTCCAGTCTCTGGGAGAGCTCCTCATCAGCGGTCTCGGCCTCGCGGTCATCGCGCGCTACGTCGGCCCGTCGCTCCGCGGGTTCATCATGGGCGTCTGGTTCCTCGCGACCGGGATCTCGCAGTACCTCGGCAGCTACGTCGCGACGTTCGCGAGCGTGCCCCAGAACGTGACGAATCCCGTCGACACGCTGCCGCTCTACGCGAACCTCTTCACGAAGTTGGGCTTCGTGGCCGTGCTCGGCACCCTGATCGCCGCCGCGGTGATCCCGACGATGAAGAAGCTGTCGGCCGTGAGCGAAGGGCCGTGGGAGGCGGCCGCGTAGGCCATGAGACTCACCGGACTTCATATCCTGCTCACCTACGAGTGCAACTTCGAGTGCGACCACTGCTTCGTGTGGTCGGGACCGTTCCGTACGGGAACCCTGACCGTCCCACAGATCGACGACATCCTTCAGCAGGCCAGGGACACCGCAACCGTGGAGTGGATCTACTTCGAGGGCGGGGAGCCGTTCCTCTACCACGCGGTGCTGCGGTACGGCGTGCGCCGCGCCGCGGACATGGGCTTCAAGGTGGGGATCGTCTCCAACGCCTACTGGGGGACCACGCCTAAGGACGCGGACGAGTGGCTGCGCGACTTCGCGGGGTTGGTGGACGACCTTTCCGTGAGCTGCGACCGCTTCCACGGAGATGACGAGCAGGTGCGTCACGTGCGTTGCGCGGAGGACGCCGCCCGGAAGCTTGGGCTACCCTTCGGGGCGATCGAAATCGCGGGCGAGGAGACGACCGAGCGCGCCATCGGTCAGCTCCCCGAGGGCGAGTCGGGCGTGATGTACCGCGGCCGCGCGGCGGTGAAGCTCGCCCCGGCGGCGCAGAAGCGGCCCGCCTCGGGGATGACGGAGTGCCCGTACGAGGACCTCCGCGAGCCGGGGCGCGTCCACCTCGATCCCTTCGGCAACCTGCATGTCTGCCAGGGGATCGTGATGGGAAACCTGTTTCGATCGCCGCTTCGGGAGATCTGCGAGGCGTGGGATCCGGACGCCCATCCAATCGCCGGACCGCTGCTCGCCGGTGGCCCGGTGGAGCTGGCTCGGAGACACGGCATCCCCACGGCGGACGGGTACGCAGACGCCTGCCACCTCTGCTACGAGACCCGCGCCGCGCTCCGGCCCCGGTTCCCCGTCGAGCTCGGTCCGGCGCAGATGTACGGTGAAGTCGGGGAGGCGGCGCATGATGGTGCCGGCCCTGGGGAACTGGATACGGAGGCCGGATGAAGCGCTGCGTTATGAGGGAACAGGGGCCAATGCAAAACGAGAGAGCCCACTACGGCAATCAGTCCGCGGTCGAGCGCCTCCCGAGAATCCACTCCGGGTCGCGAATCCAGCGCCGAGTGAGCAGGCCGAGCAGTGCGCCGTACGCCAAGTGCGCGAGCACGACGGTGACCGGCATGCCCGGCATGTGGGTGCCCATGAAGCC
>CAYWNR010000736.1:0-1599 GCA_964459705.1 uncultured Gemmatimonadaceae bacterium
TACCGCGAGCTCCTGGAGCCCGTGTGATCTCTGGGCCTCTCGGAGCGCTGGCCCTCGTCGTGGGCGACATCCTGATTCGGGCGGTGCGGCTCCGCCTCTTGGTGGGGGACGCGTGGACCAGCGGGCTGTTCTCCGCGGTGCGCATCAATGCGTACGGCGATGCCGCGTCGGCCGTGACGCCTGGTCGGTTGGGTGGCGACCCCGCGCGGTTTGTCGCGCTCCGCCAGGCGAGCGTCGCAACGCCACCGGCTGTGGTCGCGCTCGGTGTGGAACACGTGGTCGACCTCTCGCTCGCCATCCTCGTGGGGCTCTCGGTGACGGTGTTCCTCGGCTCCCGAGCGTTCGCCGACGTCAGCGGCTTGCTGGCGCGCTTCGCGTCGCCGAAGGTGTTGCCGTGGCTGTTTGGGGTGGTGGCGGTCACTGTGCTCGCCGCCGTGGTCGCCGTCCGATTGCGCCATCGCTTCCCCCCCGTGGTGGCCGCCACCCTCCGCGAGACGTTGCGGCAAGCCCGCGCCCTGTCGCGCGGCAAGCTCGCGGCAACGGTGGGCCTCACCGCCGCAAGCATGGCGGCGCGCGTAGCCGTGCTCCCCGTGCTGCTCGCGGGCGTCACCTCCATCCAGGATCCGGTAGGCGCGTTCGCCGGTTCGTTCGCGCTGATCTACGCGCAACTCTTGCTCCCGACACCCGGTGGCGCGGGTGGGGTGGAGCTGGGCTTCGTGGTGGGCTTCGCGCCACTCCTCACTACCGGCCAGATCGCGGCGCTGCTGGTCGCCTGGCGGATCTACTCGCTGATCATCCCGGCCGGTCTCGGCGGCGTTCTGTTCGCCACCGAACTTGTTGCTAGGACACGTGCGGGGCAGCCAATCCGCTTCAGCGGAAGAGGCCGAGCCGCGGCTTCAAGCCGCGGATCTGAGAGCAGGGTCCTCACCTCCCGAGCCCCCGCACCCGCTGATCCTCACTCCCCGTCTCCCCCTCCCACAGGGAGAGGGAGAACGCATGACGGCTCGGAAGTCCCCCTTCGCCCGAAAGGAGAGGGGGAAGGGGGGTGAGCACCTTCGCCCGCCTGGTCATCCGATTCCGCTACGTCGTGCTCCTTGCTTGGACGGTGGCGGTCTCGGTGGCCATCCCGATCGCCCGCCACGTCGGCAACGTCTTGCGCGTGGACATCCCGTCAGCCTCGGCCAACGAGTCCACGCGCGCCCGCGCCCTGATCGACTCGACCTTCCCCAGTCCCACGGTGAGCGCGCTGGCCGTGGTCGTGCGCGCGCCGGCCGCGCCGGACAGCGCGCTGTTTGCCGACCTCGTCGCCACACTGCGCGGCGCGGTCGAGCGGTCGCCTGGCGTGCGGGACGTACTGCTACCGGACGTCGCTCCCACGCCGGACGGCTCACGACGGGCCGTCGTGTTCGCCCTCGCGGACCCCGAGACTGCACCGTCCGTCACGGAGCACGTGCCGGAGTTCCGGCGGGCGCTCGCTGAGGCGGTTGCCGGACATCCGTTGGCGGCGACGGCGGACATCGCTGTGACGGGAGAGCCGGCGCTGGAGTACGACGTGCAGGAGGTGGCCGTGAGCGACGCGCGGCGGTTCGAGCGGTGGGC
>CAYWNR010000737.1:0-1588 GCA_964459705.1 uncultured Gemmatimonadaceae bacterium
ATCCTGGATCGCTATCACGGCCAGGTGACCGGGATGTTCACGGGAGACGAGTGTCTCGCGGGGAAGAACCCGGTGCAGGGTACCGAGCTGTGCTCGGTGGTCGAGTTCCTGTACTCCATGGAGATCCTGGCGTCGGTCTTCGGCGATCCGCCGTTCGGCGATCGGCTCGAGCGTGTGGCGTTCAATGCGCTCCCGGCGACGTTCAAGCCCGACATGTGGGCGCATCAATACGACCAGCAGGTGAATCAGGTTCAGTGCACCATCAATCCGGATCACATGTGGAGCACCAACGGTCCGGAGTCGAACCTCTACGGACTCGAGCCGAACTACGGCTGCTGCACGTCGAACATGCACCAGGGCTGGCCGAAGCTCGCGGCGCATTTGTGGATGGCGACCGCGGACGGCGGCCTCGCGGCGGTGGCGTATGCGCCGAGTGAGGCGAAGTTCACGTCGCGAGGGGTGCCGGTGACCGTGGAGTTGGAGACGGACTATCCGTTCCGGGAGACGCTCACGCTCACCGTGTCCCCGGAGCGTGCGGCGTCCTTCCCACTCCTCCTCCGTGTGCCGGCCTGGGCGGACGGCGCCACCGTGCAAGTGGGCGGCGCAACGCCGGTAACGATGGCACCGGGCACGTTCCATCGGCTGGAGCGGGATTGGCGGGGACGCACGACCGTCACGTTGCGGTTTCCCATGCGGTCGCGAGTGACCGTGCGTTACAACGACGCGCTGGCCGTCGAGCGCGGCCCGCTGGTCTACAGTCTGCGCGTGGAGGAGGAGTGGACGCGCGTGAACGCCGACAAGCCGCACCGCGAGCTGCCGCACGGGGATTTCGAGGTTCGGCCCGGGTCGGCGTGGAACTACGGGCTGGTGCTCGATCCGGATGCGCCCGACGCGGATCTCACGTTCGAGGAGCGGCCGGTGGGTGAGCGTCCCTTCTCACCGGAGGGCGCCGGGATGCGGGCGCGGGTCAACGGTCGCCGGCTTCCCGAATGGAAGATGGCGCATGGGTGGGCCAGCGAGACTCCGCCGGGGCTTCAGTCGTCCGGGGAGCCGCTCGAGGAGCTGACGTTGATTCCCTATGGGTGCACGAACATTCGGGTGACGGAGTTTCCGCGGTTGCGGCAGTAGCGGGCGGTCGAGGCGGTCGAGGCGGTCCTGGCGGTCAGTCGGTTTGCCGGGTCCGTGACGTCGTTGCTGCGCGAGGCAACGCCGCGGGTGCTTGGGTGTTCGAGCGATCTTCGGTAGTTGGGACGACGCGTTTCGAACCCGCGACCCCCTGAACCCCATGCCGGGATTCAGCCTGCCCTTGTCGCGGCTGTTCGCCGAGCTTGACGCATAGACGGACCGATAGCCGCCAATCAAGAGGTCACAAGGCAGAAGGCCGAGACTGCCGCGACGACCGACCCCGATCGTCATGTCACCTGCCGGGTCCGACCTTCTTCTCCGTGACGTAGTAGTTCTCGTCCACCCTAAGCTCGTCGGCCTTCGGCGAGGTCACCTCCAACGTCTGCCACTCCTCCGTAGGATGCAGCACGAGCGTCCCCGATCCCGGCACGTTCACCTTGAGCTGCATGTCGAATCCGGGAAC
>CAYWNR010000738.1:0-1580 GCA_964459705.1 uncultured Gemmatimonadaceae bacterium
CGCACGCTGCTCTTTCGCCAGACGTCGCCGGAGACGGGCATGGACCTCTATGCCCTTCCCCTCGACAGTGACCGCACACTAGTCCCGATCCTCGTGACGCCGTTCAACGAGAACTCGCCGCAGCTGTCGCCCGACGGCCGGTGGCTTGCGTACGCGTCCGATCAGTCCGGCCGCTATGAGATCTATCTTCGGGCCTACCCGGACGGCGGTGCGCAAACGCAGGTTTCGGCCGCCGGCGGATCCGAGCCGGCCTGGAGTCCGGATGGTCGCGTGCTGTACTACCGCCAGGAAGGACGACTAATGGCAGCCCGGCTTCGGCTCGAGGCGAGCGCGCAGGTGCTCGGCCGGGACTCGCTGTTCAGCGGACCCTATTACGAAAACGTGCGGTGGCCGGAATTCGACGTATCTCCAGACGGCAACCGATTCCTGTTCGTTCGTCTCGGGGCGTCGGACGTGCGAATGGTCGTGGCGCTGAACTGGGTAGCGGGGTTGAAGCGGGGAGGCGAATAGGCGATGGGGTAGCTGGAAAACGAGCAGACAGAAAAGACCGGATGCCCGGCTGGATGCCTTGCGACGGACAGCGGTCTGCTATATGGTTACCATATATGACATCGAAGACCACCATCTATCTCGATCCCGACGACTACCGCCGCCTCAAGCGACTCGCGCGACGACAGGGACGACCGACCGCCGAGTTAGTGCGGGAGGCGGTGGCCGAGTATGCGCGCCGACACGCGCCCGCCGCCGCGCCCCGGAGCGTGGGAGCGGCGCGGACCAAGCGGCGTGACCTCAGCGAGCGCGCCGAAGACCTGCTCGGCGGGATCGGCGAGCGCGCGTGATCGTCGCCGACACCGGGGCGATGATCGCCCTGGTGGACGCCGGTGACAAACACCACCGCGCCATCCGGCGGCTGTACGAGGACCATCGCACCCGGTGGGTGCTCCCCTGGGCCATTCTCCCCGAAGTGGACTACCTGCTCGGCCAGCACGTGAGCGAACGCGCTCGGCGACTGTTCGTGGATGACCTCGCGTCCGGCGCGTTCACGGTCGAATGGGGAGGCCCCGATGACATGGAGCGTGCGGCCGAGTTGGACCGGCGCCACGCCAAGCTGCGGCTGGGTCTCGTGGACACGGTCGTGATGGCGGTGGCCGAACGTCTCGAGGCGGAGGCCATCGTCACCCTGGACCTGCGACACTTCGGTGCGGTGTCACTCGCAACCGCGCCGCGACTCCTCCCCAGAGACAGCATATGAGACCAAGGCGACTGCCAACCGTTCTGCTCGCACTCGTTCTGGGTGCCGCTCCCGCGGTGGCCCAAACCTCCGACAGCGTTCCGCCCGCGCGGCTGGCGGCTCGCGAGTGGTACCGCGACGCCCGGTTCGGGATGTTCATCCACTGGGGCGTCTACAGCCTACTCGGCCAGGGCGAGTGGGTGATGCAGAATCGCCAGATCAAGGTCGGCCCGTACGAGTGGCTCGCTTCGACGTTCAACCCGGTCAAGTTCGACGCCCACGAGTGGGTGGCGTTGGCCAAGGCCGCGGGCATGCGGTACATCACCATCACCTCGCGCCACCACGACGG
>CAYWNR010000739.1:0-1575 GCA_964459705.1 uncultured Gemmatimonadaceae bacterium
TCGTGTTGGTCTCGATCAGCTCCTTGTAGATCTCGCGCGCGAGCGCGCGGTCGGCGGCGGGTGGGCCGGTCTGTGCGGCCGCAACGTAGGGGACGACGAGCGCCGCGACGGCAAGAGACATTGGGAGGGAGGACCAACGGCTACGCATGGAGGCTCCAGTTTCTGTTAACGTCCGTCGGGGGAAGATGACCCGCCCGGCGGAAATCGGCGGCATGCAGCTGCCGCTCGGCTCCGCCGGATGAACCGGCGGCTTTGCGCTCCTCTTACTCCTGCCACCCGTCGTTCCGGACGATCCGCCCGCCCACCATCACAAAGGTCACGCGTCGCACCGCCGTGATGTCCGCGCTGGGGTCGCCATCGGTGGCGATGAGGTCGGCCGCAAGGCCCGGCGCGATGGCGCCGATGCGGTCGCCCAGACCCATGGCCTCCGCGTTCAGCGAGCTGATGGAGACCAGCGCATGCATCGGCGCCTCGCCCGCGCTCTGCACCCGGCAGACGAGGTCCTCGGCGTTGCGGCCGTGCGCGCCGGCCACCGCGTCGGTGCCGTAGACGATCTCGAGCCCCGCCGTGGCGAGCGCCTTCCGGATGCCCTCGGCGGCGAGCGGGATGGCGCGCTCCATGGCCGCGAAGCCTTCCTCGTTGTAGTTGCCGATCCCCTCGTACTTGGCACGGTTGTCGAGGTAGTTCTGGAAGATCAGGGAGCACTGCGGGTCGAAATAGACACCCCGCGCGGCCATGAGGTCGAGCGCTTCCTGGTCCACGAAGATGCCGTGCTCGATTTGCGTGCAGCCGGCGCGCACCGCTGCCTTGATGGACGCGGCGCTGTGCGCGTGCACCAGCGTGCGGAGCCCGACGGCTTTGGCCTCGCCGCACACGGCCTCGAGCTGCGCGTCGGTCATGGTCTGCGCGCCCCCGTCCCGGATGCTCGCGGAAGCGAAGATCTTGATGAGGTCCGCGCCCTGTTCCTTTCGCTCGCGTACCAGCTTGCGGAGCGTCTCGGGGTCGCCACTTCGCTCCGTGAGCGGCTCGAGTGACGTGAGGATGCGGGGTCCCGGGAGACCGCCATTGGCGATCCAGTCACGGAGGTCGCCGTCTTCCGCGGAGCCCACACTCTGGATGGTCGTGAAGCCCGCACGCAACGTCGCGTAGGCGTTCGCGGCGGCGGAGAGCGTGGACTGGACGGGCGTGTCGCCGTCGCGCGCCGTGTGCAGCTTGCCCTGGCGATTGAAGTACCACGCGGGGTGGGTGTGGGCGTCGATCAGGCCCGGAAGCACCGTGCGGCCGCCGAGGTCCACGAGACGCGCGCCGGGGGGCAGGGCACCGTGCGGGCCCACCCGCTCGATGCGACCGTTTTGGACCACGATGTCGACTTCGTTCAAGACGCCACCGCGTCCGTCGAGTGCGCGGGTGGCGCGCACCACGATCGGACCTTCCTGCGCCGCCAGCTGCGTGGCGGACAGGGCGAGTAACGCGAGCGCGCGCATCATCAGTGTCCTCCGGTGGAGGTGGGCCGCTCGAAGGCCGTGGCGGGGAGCATGCCGACACGACGCAGCAGCAGCGCGGCGCGCTCGGTCT
>CAYWNR010000740.1:0-1574 GCA_964459705.1 uncultured Gemmatimonadaceae bacterium
CTCATCGCTGCGCTCACATTCGCAACGACACAATGGGTGGCCGCCCACCGCACCGCGGCGCCCACCGTGGTCCGTTTCCAGGTCGACGTCCCGGCCTCCATGCTCGTCGCGAATACGGCAACGGGAACGAACATGGCGGTCTCGCCCGACGGCAGGACGATTGCCTACTCCTTTGTTGGGGAAACCGGCACCGCGCGCGTGTATCTCCGCCGACTCGACGAGACCACGGCGCTTCCCCTTGCCGGAACCGACGGTGCGCAGCAGCCACGCTTCTCCCCCGACGGGGAATGGATCGCGTACGTGATCCGCGACGTGGTCTGGAGGGTGCCGGTGAGTGGCGGCACGCCCGTCCAGGTCGGCCCCATGGGCGCCGGGCCCGTCGGCCTGACCTGGAGTTCGAGCGGCATGATCCTGATCGGGACGGCCAGCGGGATCGTCGCCCTGCCCGCGGGAGGGGGCACCGCACGGGTTCTCGCAAGGCCCGATTCGGCTCACGACGAGCTGTATTTCAATCAGCCGCTCGCGCTGCCCGACGGCGAGACGGTCCTGTTCGCGATACAGCCGGCTGGGGGATTGCAGGGAGCGCGGCTTGGTTCGATGTCGCTTCGCACCGGATCCGTGACGCGGTACGACCTCAGCCTGCTCGACCCGCTCGCGTATGTCGACGGCACCCTCGTGTATGCCACGCCATCCGGCGCGCTGATGGCCGTCAACCTCGATCTCCGATCCGGGCGCACGACGGGAAGCCCCGTGGCGCTGGGCCCGACGGTGCTCGTCCGCGTCGCGGGCAGCAGTGACGCGGCAATGTCACCAACGGGGACGCTGGTGTACCAGTCGGCCGGCACCGAAGCGATCGTCGGGTGGGTGGGTCCGCAGGATGCGTTCGAGCCGGTGCTGTCCGAGCCGAAGGCGTACGCATATCCGCGGCTATCTCCCAACCGCCGCCGCGTCGCGATCGCAATCGGCGCCGGCGGTCGCCCCGATGTATGGATCTATGACATCGCCTCGTCCACGCTACAACGCCTCACGAACACGAGCGGGGCGAGCGACCGCCCGGAATGGACGCCCGACGGCGCGCGCGTCCTGTACCGGTCGGAAGGTGGGGCGCGCACCGCCATCTGGTGGCAACCGGCGGACCTGAGCACGCCGGCGACTGAGCTACAGGCGAGCAACGTCCATGATTACTACGAGGGCGTGATCACCCCCGACGGCAAGACGCTGGTCTACCAGATCGACGACGCGGGCGCGAACCAGGCCGACATCATGTATCGGGCCTTGGAGGGAGACACGACATCCCATCCCATCGCCGCCTCTGCCGCGGTCGAGGCGCAACCGCGCGTCTCACCGGACGGGAAGTGGATCGCGTACGTGACGGACGCCTCGGGAGCGTCACAGGTCGTGGTGCAGCCGTTCCCCGGACCGGGTGGACAGGTGCAGGTCTCGAGCACCGGCGGCTCGGAGCCCGTCTGGGCCCCGGACGGCCGCAGGATCTTCTATCGGGACGGCCGGTACGTGATCGCCGCGAGTGTGACCACGTCGCCGGCCTTCGCGGTCACCGGTCGCACGCAGCTCTT
>CAYWNR010000741.1:0-1563 GCA_964459705.1 uncultured Gemmatimonadaceae bacterium
CGTGCCATCGTCGTGCCCGGGACGCTGACGATTGCCATTTCGCAGTCCGGTGAGACCGCCGATACCCTCGAAGCGCTCCGGGCGGCGCGCGCCACGGGATCGCGGGTCGTGGGCATCGTCAACGTCGTCGGGAGCACCATCGCGCGCGAGGCGGACGGCGGCGTTTACCTCCATGCGGGGCCGGAGATCGGAGTGGCCTCCACGAAGGCGTTTACCTCGCAGATCGTGGCGTTGACGCTGTTCGCGCTATACGTGGGCCGGCACCGGGGGCTGTCCGAAGCGCAGGGCCAGGAGCTGGCATTCGAGGTCGCCCGGCTCCCCGAACTAGTGGACGACACGCTGGAGCTGGCACCCGTGGTCGAGGGGATCGCCCGTGAGTTCGCCGAGGCGTCGAACTGCCTGTATCTCGGGCGGGGGATCAGCTTCCCGGTGGCCCTGGAGGGGGCGCTGAAGCTCAAGGAAATCAGCTATATCCACGCCGAGGGATATCCGGCCGCGGAAATGAAGCACGGCCCGATCGCGTTGATTGACGAGAACATGCCGGTGGTGTTCATCGCGCCCAACGACCATCTCTACGAGAAGGGGTTGTCCAACCTGCAGGAGGTCCGCGCGCGCGGCGGTCGCATCCTCGCGATTACCAGTCGCGGAAACGGCGACCTCTCGGCGCTGGCGGCGCGCCAGATCAAGGTTCCTAAGACCCATCCCCTGCTGTCACCGGTCGTCACGTCCGTCCCGCTGCAGTTGCTGGCCTATCACGTCGCGGTACTCCGCGGCTGCGACGTCGACAAGCCGCGGAACCTCGCCAAGAGTGTCACGGTGGAGTAGCGGGATCGTGCGCCAGCGCTATGTTTCGACCATGACTCGCTCATCGCTCGCCGCTCACCGCTCGCCGCGCGCCGGCTTCGTTGCCCGGTTGACGGTTCACGCGTCCATGGTGTCGCTCGGCCTGCTCCTCGTTACACCGATGGTGGCACGGGCGCAGGACGCCTGGGATCCCACCCGCGTGTACGCGTCCCGGGCCGGGCTCGACTCCCTGGCGCATCGCTTTGAGTTGGCGGCCGAATCCCCCGCGTACAGCGAGGTCCTGCGCGGCGAAGCCCGGGCCGAGGCCAACGCCTTGCGGCTGCGGTTGCGGGAGGGTGACTTTCAGGTCGGGGACCGCATCGTTCTCGTTGTCGAACAGGAATCGACGCTCACCGACAGCTTCACGGTCGATCAAGGACCGGCGCTCCGGTTGCCCTCACTGGGACGTCTCTCGCTCGCCGGGGTGCTCCGGTCCGAGCTCGAAGACCACCTGAGACAGGAACTGGCGAAGTACCTCAAGGATCCGGTGGTGCGGGCGCGCACCTCGATCCGCATCATGGTGACGGGGGAGGTCGGGCAGCCGGGATTCTACGCGGTGCCGTCCGAGTTGCTCGTGACCGACGTGCTCGCGCAGGCCGGCCAGGTGACACCCCGCGCCGATGTGTCGAAGATCCGGATCGAGCGGGGCAATCGCGTCATTTGGGACAATGAAGTGCTGGGCTCAGAGATCGTTGAGGGCCGAACCCTCGACCAGCTCGG
>CAYWNR010000742.1:0-1560 GCA_964459705.1 uncultured Gemmatimonadaceae bacterium
GTCCGACGGAGTACGAGTTACACAACGCCGTCGCGTCGATCCGGCTCACGGACGGGCGCGTGGTGGTGGCGAACTCCGGCTCATCGCAACTCCTCTACTTCGACAGCACGGGGCACTTCGTTCGGAGCACCGGCGGTCGCGGCGGCGGCCCGGGCGAGTTCCGGTGGCTCACCGGTGTGTATGCCTACGGTCCAGACTCGATCCTGGCGGTGGATGGCGCCGGCAACCGCATCTCCGTATTCGACACCAATGGGGTGTTCGCGCGCTTGGCGCCCGCCGATTCGTTCAGCGGCGACTCCGTGTTCCCCGCCGACGTGTGGTTGTACCGGTGCTTCTGGGTCAGAGGCGCGCTCACCCCCGACCAACGCCGCGCCGCGCGCCGGGTCCTCGACCAGATGCCGCTCCCCGAAAAACATCCGGCGTATCGGTTCGCGCAGCTCGACACGGAAGGCAACATGTGGATCCGCGAGCCGCCCGATCCCGCCCAGCCGGACGCGATGTGGACGGTCGTCTCGCCGGATGGCCGCCCGACCGCGGTCGCGCGCATCTCCCTGCGCTTCGAGCCGCACGTAGTTGGGACACGGACGATGCTCGGACGATGGCGTGATGAGAACGACGTGAACTTCATTCGGCGCTACGCGATCCAGACGACGGCCGAGACGACCACGCCCCCCGCGTGGCTCCAGGGCGGGCCGTCGGCGTCTGCGCGCGCCTCCACCGACTCCTCGGCGCGGGTCGCCGCCTTGAACAGCCTGAAGGCATCGCTACGGCAAGTCGTCACGGCCCAAGAGAGCTACTACGCGGACCACGCCACCTACACCCGGTGGGCGGATTCGCTGCACTGGGAGCTCCCCGAGGGACTCTCCCTCGACATTCTCGCGGGCGACACGCGCGGATGGATCGGCGTAGCGACCGCCGAGGGACTGCCGCGGATCTGCGCGATGGCCGTCGGAGCCTCGACACCGGCCGGCTGGCCGGAGGGATCAGTGCGATGCAGCTGAAAGCCCGACGCCCAAACGCCTGGGGAAGCTCTGCACAGATCCGTGAGCAGAAGTCGTCACCGCCCGCGGCATCCACGGGTGAACCCGCGGCTCGGCGCCTGCCGGTAAACCGGCGTGAGGCCGCCGCTTCAGCGGCAGCTGCCGAGCGGCGAGTTCACTCGTCGACCACGCGCGGAGCAGGCGGTCCACGTCACCGCACTTGTGCAGAGGTTCCCTAGACGCACAGACCCCTAGGACCTCCCACCGCCTGGGCGTCTGTGCGTCTAGGCGTCTCGGCGTCTAACTTTCGGCATGGACGTCGTGCTGCTCTCCCGCATTCAGTTCGCCCTCACCATCATGTTCCACTACCTATTCCCGCCGCTCACGATCGGGATGGGCGTGGTGCTGGTCTATCTCGAGGGCATGTATCTCAAGACCCGCGAGCCCATCTACGAAACCGCGGCGCGGTTCTGGACGAAGATCTTCGCCCTGAACTTCGCGATCGGGGTTGCCACCGGCATCGTGATGGAGTTCGAGTTCGGCACCAACTGGGCCGTGTACTCGCGCTTCGTGGGGGACG
>CAYWNR010000743.1:0-1557 GCA_964459705.1 uncultured Gemmatimonadaceae bacterium
CGGTAGATCTCGTCGCTGATCAGCCAGATGTCGTGCGCTCGCGCCCACTCGGCAATGGCCTTCAGCTCGGCACGCGTGTACACGGCGCCCGTCGGGTTGCACGGCGTGGAGATGATCAGGCCGCGCGTCAGCGTGTCCTTGACGCGATCCAGATCCTCGACGCTCACCTTGAGGCTCCACTCCGGCGCGCCGGGCACCGTCACCGGCTCGGCCCGCGCGAACCGCAGCATCTGGGGATACGACACCCAGTAGGGCGCGGGCACGAGGACTTTGTCGCCTTGACCGAACAACGAGAAGCAGGCGTTGAACAGGGAGTGCTTGGCGCCGCTCGAGACCACCATGTGATCCGCGTTCACGGAGCGCCCACCCGAGAGCAGTGAGAAGTGCCGCGCCGCCGCCGCCCGGAGATCGAGCAGGCCCTGGTTGGGCGGGTAGTGCGTCTTGCCTTGCTGGATCGCCCGGATCCCGGCCTCCGACACCAGCCGCGGCGTATCGAAGTCCGGCTCACCCGCCGACAGATCGATGACGTCCTCGCCGGCCGCCCGCCGCTGCTGCGCGGCCTGGCTGATCATCAACGTCTCCGACGGCTTGAGATGCTCCAGGTTCCGCGACAATCTCATCGTCGGACGACTCCGTAGCGTTGCAGAATGGCGAGGGTCGAATCCAGCGGCAGCGCCTCGATCGTGCCGCGCGCCCCGCGCACGGTCGTCGCGAGGAACAGGGAATTATAAACCGCCTCCTCCGTTGCCTCGATCACCGCTTCGAACATCGGGCTCATCGAATCGTTGCCGAGCGGTCCCCGGGCGGCCAGATCCGCCACCCGAACCGTGGAGAAGGCGATGACGTAGTCGCCGGACCCGTTGGTCATCGACGACCCCGTGCGGGCGACTCCGGCGAGCGCGCGCCGAGCCAATCGCTCCAGGTTCCGGTGATCCACCGGCGCGTCGGTGGCGACGACGATCATGATGGAGCCGTCGGCGGACGAGTCGGTCCCGGCGGTCCCGGCGGACCCGAGGGACCTGAGGGACCCGGCGGACCCGAGGGACTCGGTGGACCCCGCGGTGACGGGACCGCCGGGACCGCCGGGACCGCCGGGTCCGCCGGGTCCGCCGAGCGCGTCGCGCAGGTAGTACTGCCCCAGCTCCAGCCCCACCGGGGCGCCGTTGATCGTGAGGATGCCACCGAAGTTGGTCTGGACCAGCACCCCCACGGTCCAGCCGCCGAGCGTCGCCGGTAGGTGCCGGCTCGACGTCCCGATCCCGCCCTTCCAGCCGAACGCGACGGTTCCGCGGCCCGCCCCGACACTTCCCTGCGCCACCGGACCGGTCTTCGCCTGGGCGATCGCCGCCAGCACGTCCGGCTCCGTCACCGCCCGCCGCCGGATGTCGCTCAGGAACCCGTCATTCGTCTCGCCGACCACCACGTTCACCGATCGGACGTCCTCGTTCCCGGGAAGCCCGAGCAGCCAGGTGATCCCGGCATCTGCCACCCGGGGGACGCAAAGCGTGCACGTGAGCAGCACCGGCGACTCCAGCTCGCCCAGCTCCTGGACCTGCG
>CAYWNR010000744.1:0-1553 GCA_964459705.1 uncultured Gemmatimonadaceae bacterium
CCGATCGGTTCACGACAGGGGTCGACTCGTCCATGCACCAGATTGGACGACCCGGCCCCGTCGAAGGTTGGAATGGGGAGTTCAGCCACCCAGCACGAGGTGGAGATACCAGGCAATGAGGGTGTCGCCGGCAACGAACGTGACCGCGGCACCCGCGGCGAGGAACACGCCGAAGGGCACCAGCTTGCCGGTCCGCCAGGCGAACGGGACGAACAGCACCGTTCCGAGCAGGGCGCCCAGGAAAATGGTGAGCAGCACGCCCTTCCATCCAACGAACGCGCCGATCATGGTCATCATCCAGATGTCGCCTCCGCCCATGGCTTCCTTCTTGAACGCTTTCTCGCCAAGCCACGCGATCGACACCAGGAGGACGAACCCGGCGCCCGCGCCAATGGCCGCCATCGCGAGCGCGCGCCATCCCTGCACGGCGGCGATCGAGAGGCCGAGCACGAGGCCACCGATGGTGAACTCGTGCGGGATGATGTAGTGGCGGGCATCCGTCAGGGTGATGCCCACCAGGATCGTGCCGAGTACCGCGGCCGCGGCCCCATGCCAGGAAACGCCGTAGAACCACGCGGCCAGGACCCACAGGGCGGCGACGAGCGCTTCGACGAGGGGATACTGGGCCGATATCGGCGCGCGGCAGCGGCGGCAGCGCCCCGCCAGCCAGAGCCAGCCCAGCACCGGGACATTGTCATGCCAGGCGATGCGCGCCCCGCACACGGGACAGGAGGACGGCGGACGCAGCAGCGACTCGTTCCGTGGGAGCCGATAGACGCACACGTTGAGGAAGCTGCCAAGGGCGGCGCCGAAGGCGCCCGCCACGACCAGCGTGAACCATTCAGGGAGCACGGATGACCTCGTAGAGCAGGATCCCCGCGGCGACCGCCACGTTGAGCGATTCCGCCCCGCGCGCGAGTGGAACGGCAACCTGGAGCTCGGCGATCTCCCGCACCGCGGGCCGGACGCCAGCCCCTTCGTTTCCGACGACCAACGCGAGATGCTCGGGAGCCTTTGCCCGCTGGAGCGGCGTGCCGTCCGCGGCCGCGGCCCAGACGCGGACGTTCGCGCGTCGCGTCCAGGCAACGAACTCCGCCAGCTCGGCCGCTACGCTCGGCAGCCGGAACGTCGCCCCCATCGCGGCCCGCACCACCTTGGGATTCTGCAGGTCCGCCGAGCCCCTGAGGAGGACGGTACCGGCGGCACCCAGCGCGAAGGCCGTCCGTAACAGGGTCCCGACGTTGCCCGGATCCTGCACGGCGTCGAGAACCAGCACCGGGCGCCCACGGCCCGGCTGCAGCGCGTCGAACGTCCAGCTCGGATGTTCGATCACCGCGATCACGCCCTGCGGCGTCTCGGCGCCGGCCAGCTCGCTGAACAGGCGAGGGGGAACCTGCTCGATGGGCACCGCCCGACCGGCGATCTCCCGGAGGAGGGCGTCAGCGCGCGGGGGGCCGGCGAAATCCGAAGAGACGACCACGCCGCGGATCGGGACGGTCGCCTCGAGCGCCTCCTCGACGAGACGCACGCCCTCGGCAAGGGTGAGGCCGCGG
>CAYWNR010000745.1:0-1529 GCA_964459705.1 uncultured Gemmatimonadaceae bacterium
AGATGCGTCTCGACGCGGAGCGAGATGGACCCGGGGAACGCCTTGAAGTACGGCGTCACGCCGTAGGAGAGGACCGGGAAGACGGGAATGCCGAGCGGCTCGGCCGCATCCACGGCAACGCGCTCGGGAAGGATGCAGTCCACGGTCAGTCGGAGGTAGCTGTGTTGCTCGGTGCTGCCGAGCGGCAGCACGGCGCGGTCGTCATGCTTCAGGTACGCTTCGACCTGCATCCAGTTCATATCGCTGATGCGCACGGGAGTCTTCCATTCATAAAGGAGCGCACAGGATCATACCGCGGGATACAGGGTCGGTCCAACCGTGCGGCCCGAGCCAGAGGCCCTCCTTCCCCCGACGGCCCGCGATCCATTAGTTATCCCGCACCCAGCCGTTCCTCACCTCCGTCGCCCGGAGCCCGTGCCCCATGTACGCCAACATCCTCGAAACCGTAGGCAACACACCGGTCGTCCGGATCAACAAGCTCGCGCCGAAGGGTGTCGATCTCTATGTGAAGGTCGAGGCCTTCAACCCGCTCGGCTCCGTGAAAGACCGCCTCGCCCTCGCGGTCATCGAGGACGCGGAGCGCACCGGTTCCCTGAAGCCAGGTCAAACCGTCATCGAGGCGACGAGCGGCAACACGGGCATCGGGCTCGCGATGGTGTGCGCCCAGAAAGGCTACCCCCTGGTGGTGACCATGGCCGAGAGCTTCAGCGTGGAGCGACGCCGGCTGATGCGGTTTCTTGGGGCCAAGGTGATCCTCACGCCCGCACCGGAGGGCGGGATCGGGATGGTGAAGAAAGCGGTCGCGCTCGCGCAGCGGCACGGGTGGTTCCTCACCCGGCAGTTCGAGAACGAGGCCAACGCGGACTTCCACTCGCGCACCACGGCGCGCGAGATCATCCGTGACTTCACGGGGAAGCGGCTCGACTATTGGGTGACCGGATTCGGTACCGGTGGCACGCTGAAAGGTGTCGCCCGCGTGCTGGCGACGGAGCGTCCGGAGACGCAGGTGGTCCTCGCCGAGCCGGCGGACGCGCCCATGGTCACGAGCGGCACGACTCAGGAACGCAACCCGGACGGCTCGCCCGCGTCGCGTCATCCCGCGTGGAAGCCGCACCCGATCCAGGGCTGGAGCCCGGATTTCATCCCGAAGCTCGCGGGGGACGTGCTGGGCTCCGTCGCGCGCGTGATCACCGTGCCCGCGCCGGAGGCGATGCGCTGGAGCCGGGAGCTCGCGCGCGCCGAGGGGATCTTGGTGGGGATCTCGTCGGGCGCGACGTTCGCCGCCGCCATGCAGGTTGCCCGGGAGGCGACCGGGGGCGCAAGCATACTGTGCATGCTGCCGGACACCGGGGAGCGCTACCTCTCGACGCCTCTGTTCGCCGACGTTCCGGCCGAGATGACGGACGAGGAGACCGCGATCGCGGGATCGGTGTAGCGCGACGCAGGAACCGGCGCATGGGTGCTGGTCGTGCGAAGTCGTCCTCACGAGCGCGGCCGGCGAGGCGCCGATGCCCGCTCCCCGGCCAGGC
>CAYWNR010000746.1:0-1528 GCA_964459705.1 uncultured Gemmatimonadaceae bacterium
CGCGGATGTTGGCCAGCGCGAATACGCCGCCGCGCTCCAGCCAGAGCTTGCCGATCGTCCCATTGTAGCGTGGGGTCTCGGAGATCTCGAACCCGCCGTACGCGTTGAGGATCGTGGGATTCGAGCTGTCCGCCTTCATCCCGCGGGGATGGACCACGAAGTAGGGGATCTTCGTCCCGTCCGTCGACGTCGCCTCGAACTGCTCCACCGTGTCCGCTGCCGCGTCGAACTGGGCCGGCATCGACTTCAGCTCGCTGACCTGGTCCTTCCGCGCGTCGGCCAGCCAGACGCTGCTGGGCGTGAGGAATCCGCTGACGCCCACGAACGCCTCGTGGCCGCGGTCGTTTCCGCTCATCACGGCCGTGGACAGGTTGTCGGGCAACGAGAGGCGCTGCGGCGTCCAGCTCCCGTCTGCGACACGGGTGAACGCGAACACGCGGCCCCGCACGTTCTGGTAGATGCTCGCGAGCACGCGATCGCGCGTGGTCGACACGCCGCCGACGGACTCGCGCGGACCGGGCGCGAAGATGGTGACCGGATCGAGCCGATCCGGATGGGCGGCGGCGCCGGCGGCGTCAAAGGACACCAGCGCGCCCGCCTCGATGCTCGTGTCGCCTTCCTTCCACGGCTCCGAGAGCTGCACGAGGATCTGCCCATCCACCATGCCGGCGAAGCCCGACTTGAGCGGCAGGGCAAGCTTCACGACCGCGGACGGCGTGACCAGGTACTTCTCCGACTCGAACGTCGTGAGGGGACGCTCGATGACCGTGGCGCGATGACCGGTGCCGTCCACGAGCGTGGCCGGAGACACACCGTATCCGCCGTCCTTCTGGTCACCCCGGAAGATCTCGACCGCGCTGTCGAGCGGCTGCCCGCGCACCAGGCGCTTCACGATGAACGGATAGCCCGAAGGCGTCAGGTTGCCCGTCTGCCATTCGCGGGACACCAGAAGCGTGTCCTCTCCGTGCCAGGCCACACGCTGTTTCCCGCGCGGCAGCTCGAACCCGTCCGTCACGAACGCGCGCGTCTGTACGTCGAACTCGCGGTAGGTGGCCGCGTCTTCGCCTCCGTCGGAGAGCGCGAGCATGCAGTGGCGCTCCGCGGGTGCTGCGCAGTCCGCTCCTCTCCAGACCCAGTTCGCGTTTTCGGCCCGTGCCAGCGAGTCCAGGTCCAGCACCGTCGTCCACCGCGGGGACGGCGTCCGGTAGCTCGCGAGGGTCGTGCGGCGCCAGATGCCGCGAACGTGCGCGCTGTCCTGCCAGAAGTTGTACAGGTCGCCCCCAAGGAAGGAGGCGTACGCGATCCGGTCGTGGGACTGCGCGATTTCCAGCGCCTCCTCGTAGAGCGCCGCGTAGCTCGGGTCATTCTCGAGCACGGCCGTGGTCCTGACGTTCTCGCTGTCCACCCAGGCCATGGCCCGCTCGCCGCGCTGCTGCTCCAGCCAGAGGAACGGATCGTTCGTCGTTTCCGTGCCGGAGGTGGACGACTGCTTGCTGCACGCCTGGGCGGCGACGGCGGCGAGCAGACA
>CAYWNR010000747.1:0-1524 GCA_964459705.1 uncultured Gemmatimonadaceae bacterium
CGGCCGACAGCCATCGGGCGCTGTACGTGCCGAAAGGGTGCGCCCACGGGTTCCAGACCCTGACCGACGACACGCAGGTCTTCTACCAGATGTCCGCCTTCTACGTCCCGGACGCCGGACGGGGCGTGCGCTGGAACGATCCGCGCTTCGGCATCGCATGGCCGATTGCCGACCCGATCCTGAACGCGCGGGACGCCGCCTACCCGGACTTCGATCCCGATGCCGCCTGAGGAGCCGACGGCCCGCATGACCGGTGACGAGCTGCACGCGTTCATCACGGAGCTGTTTCCCATCTGCCGGAGCATCACGGGCGACGGCCTCCGCGACACCCTCCGGCGCGTCGGCCTCCGCGTCCCGCTCGAGATGCACGAGGTCGCGAGCGGGACGCACGTGCTCGACTGGACGGTGCCCCGGGAATGGAACGTCCGGGAAGCCTGGATTGCGACGGCCGACGGCCGGCGCGTGGTGGACATGGCGGCGTCGAATCTTCACCTGATGAGCTACAGTGCGCCGGTGCGCCGCCGCCTGGCGCTTGCCGAGCTGCGCGAGCATCTCTACACGCTTCCCGATCATCCGGACTGGATCCCCTACCGCACGAGCTACTATCAGGAGCGCTGGGGCTTCTGTCTTCCGCATCGAACGCTCGAGGCGCTCCCCGAGGGCGACTACGACGTTTGCATCGACAGCGCGCTCACCGACGGGCACCTCACGTATGGCGAGTGCGTCGTGCCCGGCGCCGAGGCGAACGAGGTGTTGATCTCAACGCATTGCTGCCACCCGTCGCTCGCGAACGACAACCTGTCGGGCATTGCCCTCGCGGTGGGACTCGCGCGCCATCTGGCCGCCCTACCCCACCGTCGCTACACGTACCGCTTCCTGTTCATCCCGGGTACCATCGGCGCCATCACGTGGCTGGCGCGGAACGACGGGCGCGCGGTGACGCGTATCCGTCACGGACTCGTGCTGACAGGGCTCGGCGACGCGGGTGGTCTCACCTACAAACGGAGCCGACGAGGCGACGCCGTCGTGGACCGCGCCGCCGCGCACGTGCTCCGCCTCCGCGGTCGCGGAGACGCCATCCGCCCGTTCATTCCGTACGGCTACGACGAGCGGCAGTACTGCTCGCCGGGCTTCGACCTTCCCGTGGGGCGGCTCACGCGCACGCCGCACGGCGAGTACCCGGAGTACCACACCTCGGCCGACAACCTGGCGTTCGTGAAGCCGGCGAGTCTCGCGGACAGTCTGGCGGCGCTGGTCGAGATCGTTGAGATCCTCGAAGGCAATGCCGTCTACCGCAACACGCAACCCAAGGGGGAGCCGCAGCTTGGGCGGCGCGGCTTGTACGGCGGCGTGGGTGGCCACGCGCAGCTCCCGGGCTACGAGTTCGCTCTGCTGTGGGTGCTCAACTGCGCGGACGGGCGGTGCGGGCTGCTCGAGACGTCGGAGCGCGCCGGCATGCCGTTCGGCGTCCTCCGGCACGCGGCCACCGCCCTCCTCGAGCGCGGGTTGCTGACGCCTGTCGAG
>CAYWNR010000748.1:0-1517 GCA_964459705.1 uncultured Gemmatimonadaceae bacterium
TGGAGTTCTTGAGGGAGTTGATGGACCGTACCGACAACCCACAATCATCGATGGCGCGCCCGAGCAGCTCCCGCAGCCGCGCTTCGCCAGGAGCGGCGTCGACGTCCGCCGGCGCTTGTGGGACGCGCCCGAAGTTCAAGAACGGAAGCATGTGCTCCTGGATCAGCGCCGCCGCATAGGCGAGCGCATCCTCCGGAGAGATGGTGCCGTTCGTCTCGACCGACAGCGTCAGCCGATCGTAGTCGGTGCGCTGACCAACCCGGGTCTCGGCAACCGTGAAGTTGGCCCGCCGGACGGGATTGTAGATCGAGTCGATCCGGACCACGTCCACGGGCATGGCCCGGTCGGTGGGCTGCTGGGCGGCTTCGACATACCCGCGCCCCTTGGTGACATACAGCTCGCCGGCAAGGTCCCGATCCTCCTGCAGCGTGAACAGCAGTTGGTCGGGATGCAGGATCTGCACGCTACCCTGCGGCTTGATGTCCCCAGCGTACACCGGGCCGGCCTTGGCCACCGCGATATGGAGCACCGCCTCATCCACGTCTTCATCCAGCACAAACGTCAGCTGTTTCAGTCGTTGGATGATCTGGTGCACGTCCTCGACAACGCCGGGGATGGTCTGATGCTCGTGCACGACGCCGTCGAGCCGAAACGCCCACACGGCCGCTCCGCGCAGCGAGGACAACAGCATCCGCCGGAGCGAGTTGCCCAGCGTATAGCCGTAGCCGCGCTCGAGTGGCTGCAAGCGGAACTCGGCGGCGTAGGGGTTGTCCTCCCGCTTCGTCATTTCGACGACGGAAGGGCGAACAAGGCCAGTTAGATCGATCGTCATGTCACTTCGAGTAGAGCTCGACAATCAGCTGCTCCTGCGCGGCCACCGGAATGGCGTCGCGCGTCGGCAGCTCGGTCACCTTCCCCACCACGTGGTCGACATCGACCGCCAACCACGCCACCGGGGCTCCGCGCGCCGCCCCTTCGAGCGCCGCGCGGACCGCGGTGAGTTCCCGGCTCGCGTCGGCCAGCCGGACTTCGTCATGCGCGCTCACGGAGAACGACGGGATGTCCACCGGCCGGCCGTTCACCAGCACGTGGCGGTGGCGGACCAACTGACGCGCCCCCCGCCGGCTCGCGGCAAACCCCATCCGATAGACGATGTTATCCAGCCGACGCTCGAGAGCGATCATCAGGTTGTGGCCCGTCACCCCCGACTCGGCGCGCACCCGGTCAAACATGTTGCGAAACTGGCGCTCCGTGAGCCCGTAGATCCGCTTCACCTTCTGTTTTTCGCGCAGCTGCTTTTGGTACTCCGACGACTTCCGCCGGCGGGCGGTGGACTGGCCGTGCTGGCCGGGCGCGTACCCGCGACGCTCAAACGCACACTTCTCGGTCAGGCAGCGCGTCCCCTTCAGGAAGAGCTTGGATCCTTCCCGCCGACACAGTTTGCAGGCTGGGCCCGTGTAGCGCATGTGTTAGACCCGCCGCTTCTTGGGTGGCCGGCAGCCGTTGTGCGGTATCGG
>CAYWNR010000749.1:0-1516 GCA_964459705.1 uncultured Gemmatimonadaceae bacterium
CGAGCCTGCTCGACAGCCCGTTCGACGAAGCCTTGATGAAGTACTACGTCACCGGGCAATTGGCCCTGATCGACGTGCGGTCACGGGGCGTGAAGAAGATCGGCGCGCCGGCCATGTTCCGCAGCGTCGACGTCTCCCCTGACGGCGCCTACCTGCGCGTGACGACGATGCAGGAGCCGTTCTCGTACGTCGTGCAGTACAACACGTTCGGCACGACCGAAGCGTTGTGGGACACCAGAGGGAAGGTCCTGGCGGAGATCGACAAGCGACCGCTCCGCCTGACCCGCGACACGAGCGATACGCCGGGCAACCGGGAGGAGGGCGCCAAGCGCGGCCTTTCGTGGATGCCCCAGGGATTCGGCTTGTACTACCTCGAGCAGGTGCCCGGACGGCGCGGCGCAGATTCCACGAACGCGGCACCGCCAGCGGGACCGGGTGCCGCGCGCGGACGCGGCGCCGGTGGCGCTCGGCCCGACCGGATCATCCACTGGCTCCCGCCGTTCGGTGACAGTGACACCGCGGTGCTGTACCGGGCGGACGGCCCCATCAGCCAGGTCATGTTCACCGACGACGCGAAGACCATCTTCATTGCGTCCACCACCAACGGCGCCGGCGAGATCTACGCGGTCAACCTGGACGAGCCAAGCACCAAGCACGTGGTCGTGCGGCAGCGCGGCTATACGCCGTCGTTCGCCGGTGGCGTCGGACGCGGCTTCCGGGGCGGGTTCGGTCGTGGCCGTGCCGGAAACGACTCGGCGGCGTTCTACACGAACCCCGGCGCTATGCTGACGCGCCGCGGCAGCCACGGCGGATCGGTCGCCATGGTGTCGTCGGATCGGGCCGTGTACCTGCAGGGAACCCAGTACTTCCCGGACTGGGAACAGCACCCGCCCAAGGCGTTCGTGGACAAGGTAGACCTCGCCAGCGGCACGAAGACCCGCCTCTTCGAAGGAGCCGATGACGTCTCTGAGACGATCGGCGTGGCGCTGGATGACGACTTCACCCGAGTGATCGTGACGCGGGAGTCGCCCACGACGGTCCCCGACGCGTACCTCAAGGATCTGAACACCGGCACCCTCACCAAGCTCACCGACAATCGCGACCCCACGCCGGAGTTCACGCAGGCTCTGCGGAAACGCATCACCGTGACACGGGCCGACGGCATCCACTTCCAAGTGGACGTCACCTTGCCGCGCGACTATCACGCGGGCACGCGTCTCCCCGGGATGTTCTGGTTCTACCCGCGCGAGTACACCGATCAAGCGAGCTACGAGCGCACGCTGCGCACGGAGAACATCAACCGCTTCCCCACGGCGGGCGCCCGCACGATCGAGTACCTGGTCACGCAGGGGTACGCGGTCGCCAACTTCAATCCGCCAATCATCGGGGAAACCGGGCGGATGAACGACAACTACGTGTCCGACCTCCAGATGAACCTGATCGCGGTGATCGACGAGTTGGACCGTCAAGGGTTCATCGATCGCACGCGACTCGGCATCGGCGGGCACAGCTACGG
>CAYWNR010000750.1:0-1506 GCA_964459705.1 uncultured Gemmatimonadaceae bacterium
TCATCGTCACCGGGTCGATCAGCGAGGAGGTCGCCGTCGAGTGCATGAAGATGGGGGCCGCGGACTACGTGATCAAAGACTCGCTCACGCGCCTGGTCCCCGCGGTCCGCTCCGCGCTGGAGCGGCGCCGCGAGCGCGAAGCAGGCCGGAGGGTCGCCGCGAAGCTCGAGGAAAGCGAGCGCCGCTTTCGCGCCGTCGCCAACTCGGCCGCGGGCGCCTTGGTGACGGCCGACTCCCAGGGCCGCATCGTCTACTGGAACCGCGCGGCGACCACGATCTTCGGGTATGCGGCGGACGAGATGCTGGGACAGCCGGTCAGCGTCCTCATGCCGCCCCGTCTGCGCGACGCGCATGCGTCAGGGCTGAGGCGCCTCCTCGAGACGGGGGAGCGTCGGGTGATCGGTCGCGTCGTGGAACTCCCCGGCCGGCGGAAAGACGGCACCGAATTCTCCCTCGAGATAGCGCTCTCCGAATGGACGCAAGACGACGCGGTGTTCTTCACCGCCATCATCTACGACATCACCGAACGGAAAGAGGCGGAAGGGTCGTTGCGGGCGAGCGAAGAGCGCCTGCGCATCCTCTTCGAGTCCGCTCCCGACGGGATGTATCTCACCGACCTCGCGGGCACCTTCGTGGACGGCAACCGCGCGGCGGAACTACTGGTCGGGTATGCGCGGGACGAGCTGATCGGCAAGAACTTCCTCCAACTCAAGCTTCTCGACATGGAGGGGCTGCGTCACGCGGGAGCCCAGCTGGCGCGGCATGCCCTTGGCCAGTCAACCGGACCGGACGAGCACGTGCTCCATCGCAAGGACGGTACCACCGTCCCCGTGGAAATCCGCGGGTTCCCGGTGACCATCGGGGAGCAGCGGCTCGTGCTCGGCGTTGCCCGCGACCTCACCGAGCGGCGCGAGGCGCAGATGCTCCTTCAGCAGTTTGCCCGCCGCAACGAGCTGATCCTGAACTCGGCCGGTGAGGGCATCCTGGGCATCGGCCTCGACGGGGGCGTCACCTTTGCCAACCCCGCCGCCGTTCAAATCCTTGGTCGCGACCTGGCGGAAACGATCGGGGAGATCCTGTGCTCCGTCCTGGGCGACGGGGGCCACACACCCGAGCGCTGCCCCCTCCTGACCGCGATGCGCGCCGGCACCGGCTATCGCAGCGACGACATGGAGGTCACACGGAAGGGCGGTGAGCGCTCGACCGTGCGGTGTGTGTTGACCCCTACCCTCGAGCACGGAACGCCCACCGGTGCGGTCCTCATGTTCGAGGACGTCTCAGAACGCCGGCAGGCGGAGGGAGCGTTACGCCAATCGGAGGCGAGCTATCGGAGCCTGTTCGCCAACGCGCTGTACGGCATCTACCGCTGCTCGCACGACGGGCGCTGGTTCAAAGCAAACACGGCCCTGGCGAAGATGCTGGGCTACGATGCCGCGGACGAGCTGCTCGGGCTGGACGTGGAGCACGATCTGTACGCCGACTCCGCGCAGCGCGACGCGCTGGTCC